>JBBRDM010000137.1:0-15429 GCA_038203935.1 Chthonomonadales bacterium | reverse complement strand
GCAACGAGCAGGACCGCAGTCGGAGTTCGCATAAACTCCGAAAGGAATACGCGTATCGGTATTGATTCTACAGGCTCTGTATCTCCCTCTATGCTTTGGATACTTCGCTCTGCATGGTTTCGCCTCGGCTCGCGGATGAATTTCTGAAGTACTAATCCAAGCACGACGCCAGATATGCCTAAAACTAAAAAAGGAGACTGCCAGCTGTACTTTTGAGCCATCCAGCCTGCGAGAGAACCTCCAAATATCGTTCCCGCATAGATGCTCGTCTGATGAAAACCAATCGCACGAGAACGTGTAGCCGGGGCATGATAGTCACTGATCAGCGCCATAGAAGCAGGCATGTAGAAGGTTTCACCCAGCCCTTCCGACCCGCGGACCAGCACAAACTGCCAGGCTTTGGTACACAATGAAGTAAATCCAGTGATAATGCTCCAGACAAAAAGACCGCTGATAATAACCAGCTTACGCGGGCTCTTATCGCCTACCTGTCCTGCAAAAGGAGCCATGAGTGCGTAGACCCATGTAAACGCCGCGACAATAAATCCCTGGTCCGTTTTTGAAATATGATATAACTTTTGGAGCACCGGCAGTACCGAGGCGATAGCCACTCGATCTGCATAATTGAAGAAGCAGATGAACCATAACATACCCACAACTGCCCATCGGTAAGTGGCCGATGGCGCAAATCTTGTGTTCTTATCTCCAAAACCATTTTGTTCGGCTGCGTTCATCTGCTTTCCTTACGTTTCCGGGCAGGAAGTCTAACTCCACCGAGCATTAGGGCCGAAATTTGCATTGTAGTAGTTGCTGACATGGGTTCCAGGCGGGAATATAGAATCAATTTTTGCTGCGTCATCCTCTGTTATCTTGAGTTCCATTGCTTTCAAATAGTTTTCGAGCTGGTCCTGGGTGCGAGGGCCGATAATTGGACTGGTGATTCCCGGCTGAGCGGCGCACCATGCCAGCGCAAAATGCGCCGGTTCACATCCCCGGTTTTCACAGAAATCCAGATACTTTTCCACTGCGGCCAGTGCAGTATCGTTATCCCTGTTCGCAAAGGCACCCTTTTCATATCTGGAACCTTCGGGCCGTGTCTGCCCCAATCGATACTTTCCGGAGAGCAGGCCGCCAGCTATCGGCGCCCAGGGTATTACCCCGAAACCGTAGGTCTGGCAGAAGGGGAGAAGTTCGCGCTCGATGCGCCTGTCGAGGAGGTTGTAAGGAGGCTGTTCACATACGAACCTGTTCAAGGACAGTTCTTTCGATGCCCAGAGCGAGTCGACCAGCTGCCAGGCGCCGAACGTGCTTGTTCCAATATAGCGCACTTTACCCTGCCGAATGAGATCATCGAGTGCCCTTAAAGTCTCATCAATAGGAACTGCAGGCTGCGGGCGGTGCATCTGGTAGAGGTCGATGTGATCGGTTTTGAGACGTCGGAGGCTGTCTTCACACGCTTTGATAATGTGGTACCGATGCCCGCCTGCGGAGTTCGGATCGCCATCATCCATCTTGTTATAGAATTTAGTAGCCAGGAAAACACGATCTCTATGGCCGCTCATGGAGAGAGCAAGTCCCGTAATGGTTTCGCTCTCACCTCGTCCGTAGATATCGGCGGTATCAAAAAAATTGATTCCGGCATCGATCGCACGGTGCATTATCGCAATGGAATCTTCTTCGGAAGTTCCGCTGTTTGAGTCGCCCCAGTTCATGCAGCCCAGGCAGAGAGCGCTCACCTGCACCCCTGTTCTTCCAAGCGATCTTAATTCCATAACTGCCTCCTTTTGCCCGCAAGGTTAAAGGAGGCAGTTATGGAAATCACTACAATTTACCTGCCTTATTTACGAAATTAAGCAGATTATTCCGGATCAAGTACCTCATCATCTCAGTGCCACAATTAAAACTGTACCATCATCGTTATCATAGTATCGACAGAGCACTAAGTACAGGTATGCATTTGCGAAGTGCATAACGCATTGGTTTAACACCCAGATCTGGAATTGCGAAGCTCATTAAACACACTGGGTTGAAACCCAGGTCTGGAATGGCGAAGCCCATCTCCGGTCGCAAGCTCCCTGCATGGGCTAACTATCGACTTGAATTCCAGTCCGAAGGACTGCATTCCGTCTGAAAGACGTCCGCTTTTTCCAGCCGGGGGTTTTCAACCTCCGGATATTAGCGAAAACCAAATAAATTCCAGGCCATGAATGACCCGACTGTGAGGCCTGTGGCCAACCGTCCTGCGGACGGGCATTCCGTCTGAAAGACGACCGCCTTTTCCAGACAGGGGTTTTCAACCTCCGGATTGAATCTTTACTATTCAAATAATTCTAACCGAATTCTATCGAACGACTCTAATCCAGCGTTTCAGGGGCAAGTTTTCTCCGGATAGTCGCAGAGGATAGAAGCCGGGCAGAGTATTATCAGGTACATGGATGCGCAAAATACCCGGTATTGACAGTGATATAGATGCCGAAAGGATACCAGGGCAGGAAGCAGAAATTGAAGCTGTGGAAACTTGTTTGCTCCAGGAATGAAGGGCATGCACCTTCAAAGTAATATTGCTGCCGGGATGAATTTCCGGCAGCGCCTCCGGCATAGTTAAGAGGGAGGGACAGTCTGGCAGCGGCAGCAGTGTCGCGCCAAAATTCCCAGTCATTCTGATAAATACTCTGCCTTTATCACGCCAAAGATGCGATTTGTGCATAGCGAGCGTGGAAGCATCGAATTCATACGCCTGAATTATGGACGCAGGCAGATCGGGCAGCTGCACCGTCACTTCACTCCCGATAGGTGATCCATCGAGAGCCCCTCCGATCAGCAGCCAGTAATGCTTCCCTTTCCATAGCCTGCCCACCCAGTTGGGTGCATCTAAAGCAGTGGGATCCTCCAAAGTAACTTCACCCGCAGATATCGCCTCAGGAAAAGTGGCACGCAGCTCCTGCCATCGCAATTCGGGGCCGGGTCCGGGCTTATAATCAGCAGGCGGTCCGCTCAAGCCTCGATGTCCCCATGGCCATTCGACTCTTCGTGCAGTCGTTTTCCCGCCTACCCAGCCGTTCAAAGCCGATTCAGCAGCGCCGGGATGGTACGCAAACCCGATATAACCAGGCAGCGCTGCCCGCATCGCATCGATATCTCTCCCGGGCTGAAACATCTGTAGGGCGCCATCGCAGGACTCGTGCAGAAAGTCTATCGGGCCTTCGGTATTCAGAATGGCGTTCGGATTGACTTCATCCATGGCCGCGCGCACTTTGCGGACAAGCTCTCGCAGCCACTGATTGGAATCGAGCGGCGACCTGTGATGGTGTGCTGGATTAAAACAGGGAACGAAACTGCCAAGCTCATCGAGGCGAATACCATCCGCGCCAGATTCTTTTAGAATTCTCTTCGCAGTCTGTGCCAGATGATCCTGCCAGGGGGCATAGCCCGGACACACACTCATTCCATTCGGATAACCGATATCGTAGCCGTGCCCAGGTTTATCCATGAGCAGCCATCTGTCCAGATTCGTGCCTGCAAGCACGGGGCTGTCTTTTAAAATGCTGTTCCCGGCGATGTAGAACATGACTCGCCGCCCTATCCTGTGCAGTTTCGATACTCCCTCGCGCATTGCATCTGCACCGCCTAAATCTTTTCGAAATTCATACACTCCATCCGCCATATAAGCGCCATACGTAGCAGGATTGGCCCGAACTCCGTCATTATACTGAGCCCACTCTTTTAAATCGTACTCATCATTAAGATAAAGATCGGGCATCTGGGTGTAAGATTTAAATCCTGAACCCGTTTCGGCTGCCTTGGTTACGGCTGCTGCATCCGGAATCCAGGGGCCGACAAATAGATCGATATTTTTGATCCAGCTTGCAGGTTTGCGCATTTTAATGTTCTTTTGCAGCCATACCCCGTACTGTTTGGCCACCACTCGCCAGCTGCCCCGGTGTACAATTATCCTGGCTGTCGGAAAGGTGTGGCTCCCGCCTGGAACCAGAGAAAGCGCTTCGGGATAGAGCGTCGACATTCCACTGGGAGCGAACCGTCGAATGAGCTTGGGCCGCAGAAGCGAATCCATCACAATAAACCCGAATCCTTCATTACGGGATGGCTCATATACTGCCTGCCACTGCATGGTAACTTCTCGCCCGTAGAAGCCGCCGCTATCCATCCAGGCTTTGACCCCGGGCGTGCCGTAGCTGGCCATCATCAAACCGAGATTTGTTTCGCGGGAAGAGCCCAACTGCAGCCCGGTAAAATGAGGAAAAGCGGTCAAAACCGTGTGCGAACTTTGAGAAGTATTCTGAACCGTAAGCGTGCAGTCCGCATAGTTATCAGCATCAGGAAGATTTATATCCAGTTCAAACTTCAATCCTGATTGATTGTGGCTGTAGTTCAGACGAAGCTGTCCTCCAGATTTGCTTCGCTGGAATCTGGAACGGATCAAACTGCAATCTCCTGCTTCCACAATTTGTCCACCCATCGCGCCTTCGACTTTACCAGACCACCATCCAGGATCCGTGACAGCTTTCGGCAGTTCGGTTGTATCGACATACACCCGAAATGGGTTTCCCTCGTTTCCAGGATTCTTGAGATATTCGTCTCCACTTTTGACATTTCGAATGCTTCGAAGTTTGCCGCTTTTAATATCGAATAGAATGGAAAGAGATGGATTTGCAATTCCGACTGTGCTGGAAGAAACTAATTTGCGAGTAAGTTGATTTAGATCAGAGTGTTTGCTTGATGCCTTCGATAGCAGAGGCAAGGTGAATATCGTTATTCCAAATAACAGAGGCATACTGCCGTACCAATATTTCAAACGGTTTTTTAAGTGGTTGGAATCGCACGAATGCATCAATGTTTTTTCCTGACTGACATGCCAAAACGCATGATTCGAAACCGCACCCCGGCCCACTCCCAGATGCTTATATCGCGTAGAAAGAGCAAACTCAGCAGCATATGACGCTCGACGTTTGGCATTCATACCTCAAAGGCAGGAGGCTGCTGCTTGCATCCTAGTCACGAAATCCAAGCTTGCAGGTAGATAATAAAAGGAGAAAACATCTGGGATCGCGGTGCAAAATTATATAATTTGAGCGATAAGCGTATTTATTTGCTTTTAAGCGCACCCTCAGGAACACCGGTGGCGCCGGATTGTAATGGAGCAGTTCCGCCGCCAGGCATCGGAGGAGGCGTCATCGGTCTGGGCCCCTTCTCACGAAACTCTTTCAATACTGCTTCTGGCATCTTCGCGCCGTATTGTGGCGGGCCGCTGCCTGCGCGAACATAGACAAGTAGTCCGGCGGCCATCACTACCAGCAGAATTGCGATTGCAGCAGCGGCCGGGCTGAGCTGTTTTTTCATATGGTCTCCATTCTCGGTGTGGTGCTGCCGGCAAACAGGGAGTTACCTTGCCGGCAGCCGCGGGGATTATATTAGTTAGGGGGTGAGGCCCGTTTTATCGAGCATCCAGTAGTAGGTCTTAACGTTATACGTTCCACCGCTAAGAGATATAAAACTAGAAAGTCTCATATTCTTCGCATGGCCATCCGCGAAGGCCATATTGATGCTGCCATCGTTGTTCGGGCTGTTATGCGCGACCGGCGGCCGCCACCATGCGCTTGCTCCTTCCAGCGGGCCGAAATCGAAGTAATAATGATCGTACCACCAGGGAGTCATGTAAGTTCCAAAGCGGCTCGATAGGCCGCCAACAGTGCCGCATTCTGAGATCATAATGGTCTCTGCCGGCTGCACCACTCCCGCCAGTGAAGTGAGTACAAGCGATCCACCTTTGCCATCCGCATTGCCGAAGTTATGGTTATAAGAATAATCCGGGCCCGGTGAGCCGTCGGCGGTCTTTCCGCCAAGGTTAGGATCCGGGAGCTCTCCCCATGGCGATCTCGGGTTATGTGCGCTCGCACAACCCCATTCCACCACTTTATAACTGTCTTTAATGTAGGGCATCAGAAGTACGGTCCAGTTTGGAATCCCGTTAAACCACGAGGGAATACGCTGGTTCCAATCCACTACCTGCACATATGTTTCATCAAAATCCTGGGCATACATCAATGCCGCAAGGCCGTTCTGTTTCTGACTGCTTAAACATGAAATCTTTCTGGCAGATTCGCGCGCCTGGGCGAATACCGGAAAAAGAATTGCCGCTAGAATAGCAATAATTGCGATTACTACGAGCAGCTCAATCAGAGTGAATCCTTTACGCATCATGATTTCATTCCCTTCATTTTTTATGATTGCGACGTTTGCGATCATTCGATCGCCACTAATCATTCGCATCTATCCATGATTGAATCCCGCTAAGCGGAAGAGCGCAGCACGAGTGCCGGCGGAATAATCACCTCCTTCGGATCAGACTGGTTTTCTAGAATATCAATTAAAAGTTGTGCAGCGGTCACACCCATCTCGTAGTTTGGATCTGCGATGCTGGTCAGAAATGGCTTGGTGAAAAGAGGGCTGCTGGAGGCTTCAATATTATCGTAACCAATCACTGCGACATCTCCTGGTACCTGCAGTCCCGCTTCAAGAAGCGCATCCACCACTCCTGCTGCAGTCACATCGTTACCGGCTTGAACCGCGGTAAAAGGAATTTTACTGGCGAGTAATTTCTGTATGGCAGAGTATCCCTGCATGCGCACCAAATCTGCGGATTCGGTTAGATAATCAAAAGTACTCTCCAGAGCGGGATCAGAATCGAGTCCTAATTCTCGGACGGCTGAACGGTATCCAGCGATTCGGAGCACATTTGTTTGCGCGCTCACGAAAGCGATGCGGCGATGCCCGCAGGAGGCCAAATACGCGATTGCCTGATGTATACCAGCGGCACGATCCGCATTTACGATGCTGTGCGAGTGGGTTTCGAAACCAGTTAGTCCAAAGGGATCGATAATTACAGAAGGAACCGTTACTGCAGGAAGCGCAGGAGTTGCCCCCACCTTCCCGCCCCAGCCGCTCCAAACCACCCCTTCAAGGGACTGGCGATTGACTGTTTCCACATAGATATCTGCCTGCTTATACCGGAGCAGGCTAACCATATAGTCCTGTTCGTTCATGCGGTCGACAAGTCCGCAAAGCCGGCTTCTCTGCACATGATTTTCAAGATCTGAAATTACACAGCCGATGGAGTGTGTGCGCTGCAGCCGAAGAGAGCGTGCTGTTCGATTGGGAATATACCCAAGTTCTTTAGCTACCTTTAATACATTTTCCCGCCTGGCGGCGGTGACACGTGCCCTGGGGTCCCCATTCAGTAATCGTGAAATGGTGGATATATCAAGATTAGTCGCGGCAGCTATATCTTTCAGATTTACTCGTTTAGCCATGTGTTTAACCAATACGAACAAACGTTTGTTCATTCTAACACATGCATTTTTTGATGTCAATAGATTTTTAGTGGATTTTTCGAATTAATATTATCCAACCGATCATTGGGATGGTTCAGAGGGTTAAATTTCGAACGTGAATTGGTACACTCAGGGAGAAGTATCTCAGCCGGCTCTTCCATTCCGTTTATAAATGCTGACGAATCCAATTCCCATTCACCGCTCCATTATTCTGGCCGCTCATTTATATATGCTGCTTTTTAATGCAGCGATCACTCTTTTACCTTGACAGCAGGCGGTTTTGTGTGGTAGATTCAATGACTGACTTTGTGCAGTCAATCATTTTTGTGCCCGTGTGATTTCAATCAGTTCTTATCGATGGTTCCCCCTGCCTTTGGCTGGAACCGGGTTTGGGAGAAGATATTCATGTATGCTATAGTTAAAACCGGCGGCAAGCAGTATCGTGTAACTGCCGGAAATATGATAATTGTGGAAAAAATTGAGGGTGAGCCAGAAACAATCATCGAACTTGATGAGGTGTTGATGGTGAATGCCGATGCAGGTGTAACCTTCGGAGCTCCGCTGGTGGCTGGCGCTAAAGTAGTGGCTAAAATCGTCGAGCAGGGCAAGAATAAAAAGATCAACGGCTTTACATTCAAGCCTAAGAAGAACGAAAGCCGCCGATACGGCCATCGTCAAAAACATACCAAATTACGAATTGAAAGCATCATAGTCTGAAGGGAACCACTTAGATATGGCACACAAGAAGGGTATGGGAAGCTCGCGTAACGGACGCGACAGCAAGCCCAAACGGCGTGGAGTGAAAGAATACGGCGGCGAAAAAGTCCTCGCCGGCTATATACTGGTTCGCCAGTGCGGCACCAAGCTGCATCCAGGCAGCAACGTAGGCCTCGGTAAAGACTTCACGCTCTTTGCACTCATCGATGGAATTGTAAAATTTGAAGGCGGCAAAAAGCGGAGAGTCAGTGTCTACGCTCCCGTGATTACTGAAACGGAAACCGCAGCAGAACCAGTCGCAGCCTGAAGTACTGGGAAATACATTCAAAATATCCCTCCCGAGATTCGGGAGGGATATTTTATTTCCACCATGATTCGCAGCACTCGATTAAAGTGTAATAATTAATAATCTCGGGGTATTTGAGATACTCAATTCCACCGTAGCGCCATCACTGTTGACGCTGGTCACCGGGATGGGTATAGAAGTGTCTGTGAGAGGATCGTATAGCTGTACATCGTTAGGCTGCTGCCCGCAGCCAGTAACCGCAAATCGATAGCTCGCCTCCTCTGCAGGGGCGGTAATATCAAAAGTCATTGTATAGAGAGCGACGATATATTTGTTCGCACTGACTTGAAATGGCAGCACAGTGCACACTTCTCTAGACCATAGGGGTGGGTGCGAACTATCGCCTGCAAATATCTGAGACTGATCTCCCAGCGCTGTCACATCCACCGCTAACTGATTCGGATTGGCAATTGCGACACTTTGCGCAAATGCATTGGTAAGGTTTTGAATGGCTCTGAGCGGAGGAGTTGCTATCTGATCAAAAGTCACGCTGACTGGCTTCGAGAGAAATGTGGATGGCAGAAGTCCAAAACCTATTTCACTGGAATCGAATGCATCGTAGTACCCCAGCATATCCATCCCTTTATGCAGCCAGAAGATATAAGCCCGTAAAGCAACTTTCGTTTTCAGATCCCACGCTTTTGCTGGATCGGTGATGTTGCATTCTTTCGGTGACACACCATGTTCCGTCATGTAATGGTAGAAATGCGCCGTTCCTTTTGGGTGTCGAAGCCGGTCTGCTGGGTTAATCAGGCGCAGCAGACTCTCTGTTTGATGAAATTCTTGAGCCCATCCTTCCGGAATTCTTACGTCCATCGACGGAGTATAGCCCTCCACGTTCATCGCGGGAGATTGTTCCTGTGCAGGAAATGATCGAGTTCCTACTCCATATGGATGATAACTCTGGCCGTCCGCTGAATTGGGCAGATCTTCAATGGCAGTATGAAAAAATGTCGTATTGGAAAATCCCCAGATCATTCTTACAGACGGATATTTTGCTTTGACAGCGCTTATCGTATGTGCTGCCAGCTGCCATAAATGCCCTCCCGAATGCAAAAAATCCGCCTTTGGGAAATTAACGGTGCCGGGGCTGAAGTAGTTATTGATATTCAGGAACGCGGAACCAAAGGTAATTTCGTTCCATACCTCCAGATCAAAATCCACGATTCCACACGATTTTAACGTGCTGCACACCAGCAGCGCATACTTATTCCATCCGCCGACAGTCGTATTGAAATTAGAATTTCCAGAGGGATACAGCGGTCTGTATTTGAGAGTGTTCAGCGCAACTTGCTTATTTGCAGCAATAGCGATGGGAAGCGGGCGGCTCAGCTGGCAGACATGGGTAGCGGTGTTGATACCGATAATAAATACTTCCGCGGCCGTATATCCAGTTAGATTGCTCAGCCCGGTATATTTTGGAACGATACCAGTGACGCTGTCCAGAGTGATGCTTCTGCTGTTTTTTGGGGCGGATTTAGTAATTGTACGCGATAATGTCTGCATGGGGCAAGGCACGCCCTGATAGGCGTTCAGCAGGATTGTCGGGCGTAAATTGTATTTCTTAAACAGCTGAAGGATATTTCTGATTGCCGTATCCTGAATGAATGCAGTCTCATTCCAGTTCACCGAGCCCCAGCCAATTTGGAACCGAACCGCTTTTATTCCAGCCTGAGCAATAGAACGAACGGCTAATTCGTCGTTTGCTGGTAAGTTATAATTGACTCCTATTCCTTGAAGAAAGTTGTATCCGCTGCGTGTCTCCATGTATGCTCGCCAGGGCTGTTTGTAGAAACTATGCCAGCCCCAGGGCACGTTCAGCTGATTTGCATCAACATAGGGCCGAACCGGATATTCCTGCGCTTCGGAATGCTGAATAGAAAGAGCCATACATACCATTACTATACAGCAAGCGAGAAACCTGAATCTCATGAATATTCTCCTGAACGTATAAATTAGCCAGACACAGAGTCACAATTCAGCTGTGGAGTGGCCATTTACGCGTCAGGGCGAAAATTAATAATGCTATAAATTTGCAGTCGATTAATGAAAATTAAGAGAGGGAATTAAGAAACGCTAAGCCATTATCAAATGCCTTGGGGGTGATAAAGGACGCATTTCAAACACATTAAGCCCGTTTGGTTAGACTTAATAAAGCAATTTTTTGTTCCATAGATAGTTATTTTTTAAAATGTTAATTACTATCGGCTTTTTGTGAGCAGGGCGAGGCATTCCCGAATGAGGTTTCCAGCGTTCGAACTGTCGGCGCCCGAGGCGGCAGCGCGGTCGACTGCCCGGCGAGAATCGGCGCGGGAGTAACCCAATCCAATCAGCGCCTCCACAGCATCTTCATAGGCAGCGTTCTTGACTGAGGCGGCTGCGCCACCGATAGAAACCGAATCCTCCGCACCCCCGGCCCACCCTGTGAATTTATCTGCAAGCTCCATACACAGCCTGGAAGCAAGTTTAGGGCCGACTCCCGGCACACGCGTTATCATTTTGGTATCGGAGGCAGACAGCGCTAAGATAAGTTCACTGTAGCTGAGTGTAGAAAGCATTGCGAGCGCTACTTTAGGGCCGACCCCGGTGACGCCCAGGAGCAGCTTGAAAGCGTGGAGTTGAGATGTCTCTTCGAAACCGTACAGTGTGAGTTCATCTTCGCGAACTATCAGATGGGTTATGAGGGTGCTTTGCTTCCCTGATTCGCTCAGTTTAGAAAGCGTCCCAATCGGCACAAACACCTGATAGCCTACTCCATTGACATCCAACACCACGCTGTTTGCCTCGGTACGTACCACTTTTCCCGTTAGCTGCGCAATCATACAAACTCCGATACCTGGCTAATAGACTTCTCTCAACTCGCCCTCTCCCGTTTTTGGGAGAGGGCTAAAAATGCAGGCTATCCCCCGTGACTGATTTTTGAGAGAGGGATGCGGGTGTGACCATACTTAGTAAATCACTTTATTCAGCGGATATTCTACTATACCTTCCGCTCCGGCGCGCTTCAAATTAGGGAGAATATCGCGCACGGTACTTTCAGCGACGATAATCTCAAGCGCAACCCATTCTGGATTCGAAAGCGGCGATATCGTCGGGTTTTTCAATGCGGGGAGTATTGCGGTAACCGTTTCCAGATTTCTTCGCTCCACATTCATCTTGAGCCCCACCAGCTGATCTGCGTTTAATGCAGCCTGCAGCAGCATGGCAATATTCTCAATTTTGGCCCGTTTCCAGCCGTCCTCCCACGCAGACTTATTTGCAGCCAGGCGTGTCGTCGACACAAGAAGTGTATCGATAATTTTTAAATTATGAGCTCGAAGGCTGCTGCCCGTCTCCGTGTTCACCACAATGGCATCCACCAGATCCGGCACTTTAACTTCGCATGCTCCCCACGAGAATTCTACACCGGCTTTAACACCATTTTGTTCTAGATAGCGCTCGGTCAGCCGCACATATTCCGTGGCAATCCGCTTGCCTTCCAGATCTTTGACGCTCAGAATGCTGTCGTTATTCCCGGATGCAAGCACTACTCTGATAGCATTATTGGTTGCCTTGGAGTAGGTCAGCTCTGCCACTTCGATTACATCGGAACCGTTGTCTTCAATCCAGTCTTTTCCGGTCAAACCTGCATCCAGAATTCCTTGTTCAATATATCTTGGAATCTCCTGCGGGCGAATGAGCAGAGGTTCGATCTCTGTATCGTTGACAGAGGGATGATACGATCTCCCGCTGCTCATTCTAAATTCAAAACCAGCACGTTTAAACAAGCCAAAAGTAGCTTCCTGGAGGCTGCCTTTTGGAATCCCCAACTTCAATTTACCCTGCACCATTCACCTCTATCGATTCGATTCTCACTGCATGCGTATTATACCCTACGTCCTCTCTCTGAAAATTGTTGACCCAACACGAAAATCAATGGACACACCGGGGAACACATGTTATAATCATTAAAGAGATATCCTAAATTTTTTCCCGACATTTTCTCAGAATATCCATTTTATTAACTCCAATAATTTTAACTTATACCGGCATTTCATGATTCGAAGAGAGGAAACTATGGCTTTCAGAATGGGTATTACGCGCTTCTATGTCAGTATAATCCTGGGGCTTAGTTTTGGTATTACGATCCGGGTTTCCAATGCACAGTCAGAAACACTAACACCTGTATCCGGCATGGCATTAAAATCGAATGCGATACCTAATGAAACGGCGAAGCCAGCTCCCAACCAGCCGCTCACCATCGTTTTCGCGCTCAAGCATGTCAACAATCCCGCACTCGAAGCTTTCATCTCCTCACAGCATGATCCCGCATCGCCTAACTTTCAGAAATGGCTGACTCCGGATGCTGTGGGAGTAAAGTTTGGCGCTCCAGTCGAAGAGGTTGCTGCGGTACAAAATTTTGCCGCCGCTCAAAACCTAAAAGTGACCGTCTGGCCAAATCGAATGTTCATCAGCGCTGCTGGAACTGTGGCGCAGATACAAAAGGCATTAAACGTAACCCTCCACGGATATAACCGAACCAGAATACCGGGATCCTTCGGCCTGTCCGATACCTATTTCGCTCCGGAGCAGAATCCCACGATTCCTGCTCAAATTGCAGATTCAGTCGAATCGATTTTTGGACTTTCCAACTTTGTTCAGATGCGATCCGGGCTGCAGCAAGCTGCTGGCCATTTTGCTGCAGCAACCGCTCCAGTAACTGATCCTATCGGGTCTCTCTTTCGTAAAACGAGCCCTCCTTTCGTTGCAGGTTCGGGCCTGGGAGCTACCCCACAATTTACGAATCCGCTCACACCGGCCGATGTATCCAAAGTATATAACTTCGACGGCCTGCACACTTTAGGACTGGATGGAAATGGTTTTACCATAGGGATATTCTCTCCAACAAGTGTGGCCGATTCCGATCTGCAAGCTTTCTGTTCCTGGTTCGGATTCCCGGTTCCCAACATACAGCATTTTGCAATAAACGGAGGAGCAAACTCTTCGTCAGGCCAGGCCGAAGCCTGCCTGGACGGCGAGGTTATTCTCGGCCAGGCGCCAAAAGCAAAGGTGGTATTTTATGAAAGCCCAAACGATGGAAGCCTCGATACCTGGAATCAGATAGCTGCTCAAAATGCAGCGGTGATCTCTAATAGCTGGAGTATCGACGACTACTATATGCACAATAATGGTCTGGATAATTACGTTGCCAGCTGGCACACAATTCTCGCGACCATGGATGCGCAGGGCATGGCTCATTTCAACAGCAGTGGCGATGATGGCTCACACAACTATATCTCTTCCGTCAATTCGGTAGGTTTTCCAGGAAGTGATACCCATGTAACATGCGTAGGGGGTACGTCGCTGACTGGCGACGCGAACGGTAACTATAAATCTGAAACAGGATGGAACGGTTCCGGAGGTGGATTGAGCCTCTATTTCCCCAGGCCGTCATGGCAGGCAGGACCAGGAGTAGTGAACGCACAATCGAACGGCATGCGCCAGACGCCAGACATATCGGCAATCGCAGATCCAAACACCCCGGGATTCTATGTCTACACCTTAGGCGGCTGGTATCAGTATGGAGGAACCAGCGCGTCCACCCCGCTATGGTCCGTCGCCGATTTACTGATGACACAAAGGCTGAGCACCCTGCTTGGAAACGGGCATCGAACGGGCCTGCTTAATGTCCCTATCTATGCCATGGAAGCTGCTTACAACGGAGCCACAGGTTTTTTCTTCCAGCACGATTCGACTGCCGGATCGAATGGAGCCTACGCCTGCACGGCTGGATGGGATTTTGTCACCGGCTGGGGATCGGCAGATTTCACAAAGTTCACACTCGACTATCTGGAGAACTACCAGAATCAAGCCGCCGTCGATCTTGCCCCATTCAATCCAGCCGTGAACGGATTCAACTCTCCCATAATGATCCACAAAGTGCAGAACGTTCTGACCGAACCATCCACCTTTGCCACCACCGATACCTATTACATCACGCTCTGTATTTCAAATAGCGGTTCCGCGGATTCGCTCCCAAATAATCAGAGTCTGCGCATCGATGGAGTGGACAACAAATTTCTCATGGGCCCCTTCGCAGGCAGCGGAAACTACTACTACGTGACCCCTTTTACCAAATCATTTAGCGCCGGATCGCATACCATCGCACTCGTCGCTAATGTAGACAGCACGGTAAAAGAGACCAGCAGCGCAAATAATACTTTCAGCCGCACGATCAACGTCGTAAACCCGAATGGCAAGCCTCCTGCCAGCGGCGCTCCACGACTTCCACGCCAGCCAGTCCAGCCATAAAAACGGCTAATTTAAAATGCACGCTCGTAATGCACCTATTTCCTGGTAATTGTATGGAATATGCCATAGGAAACAGGTTTAAGTCTGCATAGACGCTGGAGTAAAAAGGTGTTACAATCAATCAGGCAGTTATATTAAACGTTATCGTCTGGAATATAAAAAGAATTATAAATTACTGCATCATGATATTCTACCGACAGAAATCATAAGAAAAGGATCCAAATGAGTACGAGGAATGCATATCTCCTATCGTTTTCCTGTATCACATTTAGTCTGAGCCTCGTTGTATCGCTCACGACAGCAAATGCACAACAGCAGTTAGCGCCGGTTCCGGGAATGGCAGCGGGCGCTATTGCAGAACGCAATGAGGACGCGAAACCTTCCGTCAATCAGCCGCTGCACTTAACCTTTGCTCTTAAGTCATCCCGCAGAGCCGAACTTGAAAATTTTATCAGTTCCCAGCATAATCCCGCTTCTCCCAACTACCATAAGTGGCTGAAGCCCGAAGAGGTCGGAGCTCGTTTTGGCGCTTCTGAAGCCGATATTGCTGAGGTCGTTCAGTATGCAAAATCACAGAATTTCAAGGTAACAGTCTGGCCGAACCACCTGTTTATAGGAGCAGTAGGAACGCTGGGTCAAGCTGAAAACGCACTGCATGTCACCGTGCATGGATACAATCGCCCTCGGACACCAGGCGCGATAGGGCTTTCCTCCACCTTTTTTGCA
>JBBRDM010000136.1:0-15495 GCA_038203935.1 Chthonomonadales bacterium | reverse complement strand
CACAGCAGGAATTCTACCAGTTCCACCCATACGATGGACCAGGCGCTGAGACGTGACACAGAGCAAGGATGCAGCCAGCTGCTGACAGACCTGCTGTTTCAGGTGGGAAGGAAAACTGTTTACGATTCTGTCTATGGTCGAAGCGGCTGAAGTCGTATGCAGAGTGGTGATTACGAGGTGCCCAATCTCAGAGGCGACCATCGCGACATCCATAGTCTCCCGATCTCTCAGCTCTCCAATTGCAATGACATCCGGACTCTGGCGAGTAACGCTCCTCAATGCGGTTTCGAAAGAGAGTGTATCCTGCCTGATTTCTCGCTGATGTATGACGCTCCGCTTATCTTCGTATATGTATTCAATCGGATCTTCGATAGTAAAGATATTTGCGTTGCGCTGTCTATTAATCTCTTCAATGATCGCTGCGAGAGTGGTCGTTTTACCACTTCCAGTAGGACCGGTTATAATAATTAAACCCTGAGGCTCTCCGGCCATCTTTTTGAGAATGGGAGGCAGACCCAGCTGATCAATGGTATAGGGCCGGAGCGGAATGATGCGCAGAGCAGCCCCAATCGTTCCTCGCTGCATAAATAGATTGGCCCGGACTCTAGCGAGAGAGGGGATAGTGAAAACTAAATCCAATTCTTCCTTGTGCTGCAGCTGCAGCATTAGATCATCCGCATCGTCGTTATCAGGCAGTTTTTGCATTGTCGATTCAATACGAAGCAGTGTATCTCGTACGGAACTAAACATAATCTCATAGGCCATTTCACGAGTATTCTCGGCGGAAATGGGTTCAAGTTCTGTAAGCTGTAAATGACCATCTACTCGTATAGCAGGCGCTGCACCCGCTTTTATTACTAAATCCGACGCTTTGTTTTTTATAGCGATCTCTAGCAGATCGTGAATGGTGAGCATAAGTATTCCTTAAACATGTAAAACCGAAACTAAATAAATGATTTGAGTTAACATAAAATAAATTTTCACATAAATATAATCTTATATTACATGTTATTTGACAACATGAGAGTGTTCTTTGTTCTCAATTACTTTAGATTCCAGTTCTATACGCCGCCGATAAAGAATTTCTCAAACAAAAAAATAGCAGCCATAGGCTGCTATTTTTATTCCATATCTGACGCTCTTATCTGCCGCTTAAAACGGTCTCTCTTTCTGGTTCCTGACTGCTTGGCGGAGCAGACCCGTTTACATCTTCATCGCGAACAATAGAACCGCGTTTGGAGAAAATAATCGCGCCGGTAAGGCAGGCAGTGGATATACCCACAATTAACAGCCGGACCCACATCTCCAATGGCTGTATCACAATACCGGCGATAAGAATGCCGGTAAGGTTCATAACCTTGATGAGCGGATTCAGTGCGGGACCGGCAGTATCTTTAAAAGGATCGCCAACAGTATCGCAGATAATTGCCGATTTATGATTATCCGTTCCTTTGCCGCCGAATAGACCATCTTCGATCTTCTTCTTGGCATTATCCCAGGCTCCGCCTGAGTTAGAAAGAAGGACTGCCATAAGCTGGCCGCTGACAATTGCGCCTGCAAGGTATCCGCCCAGGGCCGCAGCGCCGATGTCAGGACGTCGGAACCCGAGCCCGAAGCCGACTAGTATCGGAAGCGCGATGGCCAGAATTCCAGGGCCTAGCAGCTCTTTTTGGGCAGCAGCGGTCGAGATCGCGACGCATTTCGCATAGTCCGGTTTGCTGGTTCCGAGCATAATTCCCGGGTCATTTCGGAACTGGCTGCGTACCTCTTCAATCAGCTGGAAGGCCGCTCTGCCCACTGCATTAATCGCGAATGAGGAGAAGAGATAGGGGGCAGCGCCGCCTATCAGCAGGCCGACGAATACCTCAGGAACATCCAGCGGGATTCCAAATATTCGGCCCTGAGCCAGTTGAGAGGCATGTTCCGTGGCGTCATTCGGCGCCAGCAGGTGAGCATCCGTCATAAAGGATCGGAAAAGCGCTACCGCAGCGATTACTGCTGTAGCGATGGCGAAGCCTTTTGTCAGCGCTTTTGTGGTATTACCCACAGCGTCCAGCCGCCCTACAATGCGGTCTCCGGAAATAGCGCCGCCTGCTTTACCACTGGCATGGTCCTCTTCTAAAACTCCAGACATTTCGAAAATGCCATTTGCATTATCAGTGATTGGCCCGAAGGTGTCCATTGCGAGGATGTAACCCGTGGTGGTGAGGAGCCCTAAGCCCGCCAGTGCAATTCCATAAGCAGCGAGCAGGGGATTATTGGGGAATATTGCCAGTGCAAAAAGCAGAGTAACCGCGATTGCAAGAGCGCTCCATACAGAACTTTCCAGTCCGTAGGAGAATCCTGATATAATCATGGTTGCCGGACCGGTTTTGGAGTTGTGCGCAATTTCGTTTACAGGCTTTTTCTCTGTTGATGTAAAGTACTCTGTCAGCCAGCCAATAACCATTGCCAGAATGATACCAATAAAGGTGCAGAGAAAGAATTTCCACCATTCATATTTGTAGGTTCCGGAGCCATCAAGCAGTGGAATCTCCACGCCTCCACTGAAATACCAGGCGGAGCCTATTCCAAAAAGAACGGTAGCTACGAAGGCGGATATTCGGAAACCGGTGTTGATTGGCTGCATGGGGTCGAGATCTTCACGATCTTCGCCCTTAACGGAATAGACACCGATAATAGATGCGACAACGCCGACTGCCCGCACTATAAGAGGATACATAATCAACTGGAGCGCGCTATGCGCCAATACCTGATTCGTATTCCAGACCGCGGTGGGGATGATAGCGGCGCCTAAAATAATGGCAGCTACCAGAGTAACCTCGTAGCTCTCGAATACGTCCGCTGCCATACCTGCGCAGTCGCCTACATTATCTCCCACGTTATCTGCGATAGTCGCCGGGTTTCGAGGATCGTCTTCCGGTATTCCTGCCTCTACTTTGCCCACCAGGTCAGCGCCAACATCAGCAGCCTTGGTGAAAATTCCACCGCCGACTCTCATAAAGAGCGCAGCAAGCGAACCTCCAAATCCAAAACCGATAAGAATGAGCATCGCCTTTTCTTTATAAACTAAAAAGACGAGGCACGCACCCAGCAAGCCAAGGCCAACGGTCATCATACCGGAGACAGCGCCAGCTTTGAAGGCTGTTTCCAGTGCGCCCTTGAAAGTTGTCCGAGCCTGGTTAGCAGTGCGCTGATTTCCGATGGTCGCCATGCCCATACCCACATATCCCGCGGTATAGGAAGCAGCTACACCCAGTACAAAAAATATGGCGACACCGATAGATTCACGTATTCCATAACCTAGTTCAGACTGGCCTTTGTAGAGGAAGAAAAGCCCTGCGGCGATGATAATTACCAATACAGACATGGTTCGGACTTGAGTCTGCAGATAGGCAAGGGCGCCATCACGAATGGCTTTGCCCACCTCTTCCATCTTCGCAGTCCCGGGGCTCTGGCTGGCTACTTCTCGGTACCATATGAAACCAAAAATCAGGGAGACCACGCCAGCTACAAAAACTACACCTATGAGCTTCATTTCCTGAGAACCAAACGTGGGCAGCTGAACTGCTTCACCTGCATGGGCGGCGCTGCCTGTAAACATGAGACCGATCATCGCTATTAATGCGAGTAAGCGTGATCTCCACATTATGATCATCGGAGAAACTTTTCCTGAGTCCATTTTTGTCATGAAGATGCTAAACCTCCTGAGGGACACTTGAAGCATATAATATTCACACTGTTTACAGCCTCAATGTGCATGTGTTAGCAAAATTATATGCGATTCTGGAAATAAAGTCAAGTGCTCATTCGCTCTATTTCGAATGGAGGTGCATATCAGGGCATCACTACGGGAAAAGTTCTACTTCTGTATCCAGGTAACCCCTCAGTCGAGTGACCGCCTGCGCATGCAGTTGGTAGGCTCGTGATTCGGAGACAGTGAGCACCGTGCCGATTTCCTTAAACGTTAGCCCCTCATGATAGTACAAGGAAACCACAGTTCGTTCTCGGTCTGGCAGTCTGTCTACAGCACAGGCGAGCGCACGCTGTCTTTCACGCACCGCAACACTTTCCATGGGACTCGGATCGTCGGAGGGAATGATATCCACAAGGCGCTGCTGATCGGTGCCAATTCTTAGATCATCCAGAGAGAGCAGACTGGCACGGCCTATATTAGTAAGCAGCTTGTCCAGTTTCTCCTGGCTGATGCCAAGTTCCTTAGCGATCTCTTCCTCGGTGGCGGGCCTGCCTAATTCCGACTCAAGGCGCATATAAGCCGCCCGCAGCTGTTTTTGCTGGTCGCGCACCAATCTAGGCACCCAATCATCCCCGCGCAGCATCTCCAGGATTGCGCCCCGTATTAGAGTGATCGCGTAGGTCTCGAATTTGATGCCCCGTGTGTAGTCGAATTGGTCCACCGCTTTTACCAGACCAACAACTCCTGCCCCAACCAGGTCTTCTCTTTCCACTCCGGAGGGAAGCGGCCCGAAAAGTCTGCCTGCAGTGATTGAGACAAGATGAGCATATTTTTGGATAATTATTCCACGGGCTTGCTGGCTATTCTGCAGTTTGAACTGCTGCCAAAGGTTAGGGGTAGCGACATCTCCCACTGATTTTCCTCCATGCACGAGTGGGTGCAGCCCGTCGATCCGTGACAGGCGAAACATATGATGCAAGTTATATTATCCCTGAAAATAACGGCGCTGAATTCAGCACTTTCGATGGAAATGCGCATCGATTTACCGCTATTGGAGAATATAGATTGAACATCAAGAATTTTCGGCTGTTTTTTCATCTATCCTTATAGCCCTGCACAAATGTTTTTTAACAGGTAAGGATCAGGCACAAACCTAGCACTTCTGCGTTGTTCCATACAAGTAATTTCACGGAAAAAATGAGTTGTCGACAGAGATATTTGCTGGCAGTTCGAAGTAAGTCAGTGAAATCATCGAAAGGTATGGACTTAATAATGAGTGTACGGATGCGAATAGTTTTAGCAATTGGTTTTATTGCAGCAGTTGCCCCATGTTACGCGGGGCCTCCCTTTAACGTAAATGATCCCGGTACGGTAGAACTTCATCGAATAAACCTGACAACTTCCTATAGTTCCAGTCAAAATAACGCAGCAGATACAATTTCTGTTCCAACTTTTGATTTAGGCTATGGCTATTCCGATCGAATTGAGCTGGATTTGAGTATTGGGGGAACTTCGTTTCGAAATGCAGGCAGCGGACGTAAATATGGGTTTGCGGATACTACCGCCGGCATCATTTGGAGATTTCAGGAAGAGACAAAGAGACGGCCTCAGCTTGCAATCGGATATCAGATAAAAGTGCCAACAGGAGATGTTAAGCAGGGTTTAGGGAGCGGCGCTACAGATCATTCGATCTGGTTGAGTGCGGGAAAATCGTATGGCCGATGGTCGCCTTTCGCCAATGTAGGATATAATTTCCTTGGCGGCAGTGACGGAATGAATAATATTTTCTACGGTATGGGGCTGACGTATCAGCTCACAGAAAAACTCACCGTTGGCGCGCAGGTATATGGCAATTCCGCTGCTGCGCCGGGAGCCCGTACCGAACTGGCATGGGGTGGGGGCTTTACCTATAACTATGCGCCCGATCGATCCTTTATGCTGTCGCTGGGACGCAGTGAACATGGGTATTCCGATCTGAACGTGTTTGCAGGGGTATCGATAACGTTCGGTAAAAAATAGATATCAATAGATCTTGATTCTATTTAAATAACTCATGTTACGCAGCCAAGCAGTTCATTAAGATTACATTATTTCTATCATCTAGTCGCGTGCAGGATAGAAATAATGTAATCTGCGCTAATCTGTGTAATCTGTGGATAAAAAACCTGAAGTATTCCCGATTAGAATATTTAATATGCGAAGGATTTAAAAGCATTTTATCCACAGATTACACAGATTAGCACAGATTACTTTTGCAAGATCAAAGAATAGTACGTTCAGACGATAGGTTGAAATTCTATTTCGGTAACGTTCTTTTCGGAGAACACTTTTAAAAGCTATGGGCAGCTTGATCCTGAGAACTGCTCGCCTGCGTAACATCAGTAAATAAAATTACCCACTGCAATTTCATGCAGTGGGTAATTTTTATGCCCTAGATTGATCCGTTGGATACGTGTTATTTATCTCGCTCGGCGGCTCCCTGAAGGGTCGCCTGGGCTGCCGCTAATCGTGCAATCGGCACTCGGAATGGTGAACAAGATACATAGTTCAATCCGATTTTATGGCAGAAAATAACGCTGGCCGCTTCGCCGCCGTGCTCGCCGCAGATACCGAGTTTGATATTCGGGCGTACTTTCTGTGCTTCAGAGACAGCCAGTTTCATCAATCGTCCGACACCAACCTGATCGATAGTATCGAATGGATCGTGCGTCAGAATTTTCTGCTCGAGATACGGCATGAGGAACTTGCCTGCATCATCTCGGGAGAATCCAAACGTCATCTGAGTGAGGTCGTTGGTTCCAAAGCTGAAGAACTGCGCATACTCTGCAAGCTGATCCGCTACCAGGCAGGCGCGAGGAATCTCGATCATGGTACCGAACATGTAGTCCAGTTCAATTCCGGCTTCGTCGATGACCTGTTTGGCTATCGCTTCCAGATTAGTCTGCACTGTTTTGAGCTCATTCACGTGGCCTACCAATGGAATCATGATTTCCGGATGTACGTCGAGGCCGCGCTTCTTCACGGCAACCGCCGCTTGAAGAATTGCGCGAGTCTGCATGCGCACAATTCCAGGGAAGACAATAGAAAGACGGCAGCCGCGAAGGCCCATCATCGGGTTCGCTTCGCGCATCCCTTCTACCGCACTGAGCAGCGCTTCCTTCTTCGCCAATTCGGCAGGATTATTGCCTTTGACGCGGAGTTCGGTCACCTCGACTAGCAGTTCATCATGGGAAGGCAGGAACTCGTGCAGAGGCGGATCAATTAGTCGGATGGTAACCGGCTTGCCGGCCATCACCTCGAAAATACCCTCGAAATCCTTCTGCTGAATTGGCAGCAGTCGGTTGAGCGCCGCTTCTCGAATGGTTTCATCTTCCGCCAGAATCATCTCCTGAACAATGGGCAGTCGATCCTTTTCGAAGAACATATGCTCGGTTCGGCATAGGCCGATGCCTTCCGCTCCAAGATCGATGGCCTGCTGTGCATCCTTGGGGTTGTCCGCATTGGTGCGGATTTTGAGAGTTCGAATACCATCCGCCCAGGTCATCAACTCACTGAAGGCACCGCTGACTTCGGGAGCGATGAGCTTCAATCCACCAAGGTAGACATCGCCCGAGGAGCCATCCATCGTGATAGTGTCGCCTTCACGGACTACCACGTCGCCGACGGTAATCGTCTTATGCTCGGCGCTCACTTTGAGACTTTCCGCGCCAGCCACACAGGGAATACCAAATCCACGGGCCACTACAGCCGCGTGTGAGGTTTTGCCGCCACGTGCCGTCAGGACGCCTTGAGCAGCGAGCATGCCGTGGACATCATCCGGATTTGTTTCGTCCCGAACAAGAATTACTTTTTCGCCTGCTCCGCCATGAACGCCGCGACGTGAAGCTGTGTCCGCGTCAAAAACAACCAGACCAACAGAAGCGCCTGGAGAAGCAGCAAGTCCGGTAGCGATTTTCTGAGCAGTGGGAAGTACTGCAGGATCGATGCGCGGGTGGAGAAGCTGATCGACATGTGAACTTGTGACTCGGTTGATAGCTTCTTCCTTGGAAATGAGTCCTTCGCGCACCATGTCTACAGCGATCTGCACTGCGGACGGTCCAGTTCGCTTACCAACGCGGCACTGCAGCATGAATAGCTTACCATGCTCGATAGTAAATTCAAGATCCTGCATGTCTTTAAAGTGATGCTCCAGAGTGCTGGACATCTCAATGAACTGCTTGTAGACATCGGCATTCTGCTTCTGCAGTTCGGAGATGGGTACAGGAGTTCGTACCCCTGCAACCACGTCTTCACCCTGAGCGTTCATGAGATATTCACCGAACATCGCGTTTTCACCGGTAGATGGATCGCGCGTGAAGGCTACACCGGTTCCGCAGTCATCCCCTGCATTGCCATACACCATGCTCTGGATGTTGACGGCGGTGCCGATGTCGTCGGGAATTTTTTCGGTTCGTCGGTAGACAATAGCTCGGTCTGTATTCCAGGATCGGAAAACTGCTTCGATTGCGAGTGAAAGCTGCTCGAAAGGATCGGTGGGGAACTCTCTGCCGGCATGCTCGCGGACATGGGCAAGGAAGAGTTCAGAAACTTTTTTAAGGTCGTCCGCATCCAGTTCAAGGTCGCTGGAGACGCCTTTTTTATCTTTATACGACTTGAAAATTTTCTCATCGAACTCGTGCTTGCTAAGGCCGAAGGAGACATCGGAGAACATCATGATAAAGCGGCGGTAGGCGTCGTAGACAAAACGGGGATTGTTGGTTTCGGAGATCATCGCATCGATGGTCGTTGGGTTGAGGCCGAGGTTTAGAACCGTATCCATCATTCCTGGCATCGAGAATTTCGCACCAGACCGGACCGAAACCAGCAGCGGCTTCTGGTTTCCACCAAAACTCCTGCCCATCTTCTGCTCTACTGCTTTTACAGCCTTGTGAACTTCATCCATCAAACCATCGGGAAGTTTTTTTCCGGCCTCGTAGTATTCGTTACATGTAGAGGTGGTGATAGTAAATCCAGGAGGTACCGGCAGCCCTATATTGGTCATTTCGCATAGGTTGGCGCCTTTGCCACCCAGCAGGTCACGCATGGACTTATCGCCCTCTTCAAACAGATAGACTCTCTTGGTCATTTCGAACAGTTCTCCTTCTTTCACAACTTAGCGCCGATGAGCAGCGCCGCACTCAATTTATTCTATTTTCAGTATTATTGAATTAAATCCGTGAGGAAATTTTAAATAAGTAAACCGGAGTATTGTACCTTATTGTGTGTGGATGGGTAAAGGGAAGTTGATGAGGTTTTTAATAATAGGATCAGGAGAATACAGACTTTTTCAATCCAGCAAACGAATATTCTATTCCATAAAAACATTATGAAACTACAAATACCAGAAAAAAAGATGCCAGTTAAGACCACATCAGTTCCAGCCACCATTGGAAGCTGGAACTGAGCGGAACTAGACGTGTGCCAATGTTTTGTCCTGGGTGCTCGGAGTGCTTCTGGCGAGGAGTTTATTGAAGGCGTGCACATAGGCTTTACCGCTGGCAACGATAATATCGGTACTCGCGCCTCTGCCTGAGTAGATATCATTGCCCCGGCGGATTCGTATGGTCACATCCGCAAGGGCATCAATACCTTCCGTTACTGCCTGTACATTGAACTCAATCAATTCGTTTTCAACGCCAACAATTCGATTGATCGCGCGATAGACAGCATCCACAGGCCCTGTACCGTGGCAGGAATCGATGAGCTCCCGTCCCTGCTGGTTTCGCATACAGACGGTAGCTGTCGGGTAGAGTTTATCCCCGCAGGAAACCTGGACATGCAGCAGCTCATATATCAGTTCCACTGCGCTGGTTTCGCTCTCCGCAATAATCTTCAAATCTTCATCATAAATCTGTTTTTTACGGTCGGCAGTATCCAGGAAACGCGTGTAGATCTTATCGATCTGTTCATCAGTAAAGCTGTAGCCCATCTCTGTCAGACGGTGCAGAAGTGCATGCCTTCCAGAACGGGCTGAAAGTACAATCTTACTCTCTTGTATGCCGACATCTTTTGGATCGATAATCTCGTAAGTGGTGCGTTCTTTCAAAACACCGTCCTGATGAATACCGCTGGAATGTGCGAATGCGTTTGCACCCACAATTGCTTTATTCGGCTGAACAATTATGCCAGTCAGTGAACTCACCATTCTGCTCGTTTTGTAAAGTTCCGGCGAATTGATGCCAACTTCTAGATTATAGATATCCTTACGGACACGCATCGCCATCACCACCTCTTCTAGAGAGGTGTTCCCTGCTCGCTCACCAATACCGTTGATGGTGCATTCAATCTGGCGCGCTCCATTTTGAACACCTGCCAGCGAGTTTGCAACTGCCAGACCAAGATCATCGTGGCAATGAACGCTGACGACTGCCTCATTGATATTCGGAACGTGGGCCATCACGTATCCGATCAGTGAACCATACTCATCTGGAGTGGTGTAGCCAGTGGTATCCGGGATGTTGATCACCGTTGCGCCCGCTTTAATGACTTCTTCGATAACGTGGCATAGATACACTCTATCCGCGCGGCCGGAATCTTCCAGGAAATATTCCACATCATCCACATACTTGCGGGCGTGAATTACTGCGGTCACGCCGCGCTCCAACGCCTGTTCTCGGCTCATTTTCAGTTTGTGCTGCAGGTGGCTGTCAGATACACCCAGTCCCGTATGTATTCGGGGCCGAACAGCATCCTCCAGCGCCTGCGCCGCCGATTCGATATCCTTGGGCACAGCACGTGTCAGGCCGCAAACTGTGCAGTTTTTAATCAATCTGCTGATCGATTGTACTGCCTGGAAATCGCCGGGCGAGGAGATTGGAAATCCTGCCTCAATCACATCCACACCAAGCCGCTCAAGCTGGCGAGCGATCTCAAGTTTTTCTTCGACGTTAAGTGAAGCTCCTGGCGACTGTTCCCCGTCGCGTAGTGTAGTGTCGAAAATCTGGATTCGATTGGACATGATCTATTCTCCTCAAATTCTCCACCGTCTTCGGTGGTTTCTACACGGTTTGCAGGCGATGGCCTGGCCCGTTGGGAAGATAGGAACCTGGTAAAGTTACTAACTTCAATCCTCTTAAAACTTCACTCCGCTCTACATCTTCCCGACTCAATTTCTTGTTTCACTGGAAATTGAGTCGGGAAGATGTATTCGGGAAAAATGCCCCTCTCACAAGGTAAGAAATAACATCGGGAGAGGGGACAGAGTCTTTTATTTATGCCACTCCACATTCGCAATGCGCTCATTCGATTGAAGTTCAACTGCCGGTTCCGCCGTAACCGGCACGCTGCTTTTTACCCAGCTCATCATGGCTCGGAGTTCACGCCCAACTTTTTCAATCGAGTGCTGGCGATCTTGTCGATCCAAAGCATTGAAGACCGGACGGCCTGCTCGGTTCTCCAGAATCCATTCGCGGGCAAATTCGCCGCTCTGAATCTGTCGCAAAGTCTCTTTCATCGTGGCGCGCACATGGTCATCGATGATTTTGGGGCCGCGAGTCATATCACCGAACTGAGCCGTATCCGAGATGGAGTAGCGCATACCGGCGATCCCCGATTCGTACATCAAATCGACGATCAGTTTTAGTTCATGGAGGCACTCGAAATACGCGATTTCAGGCTGATATCCTGCATTCACCAGCGTTTCAAAGGCTGCTTTCACCAGAGCAGTAGTTCCGCCGCAGAGGACAGCCTGCTCGCCAAATAGATCGGTCTCAGTCTCTTCCTGGAAGGTAGTTTCAAGAACTCCGGCGCGTGTGCCGCCGATACCTCGTGCGTAAGCCAGCGCAATATTCTTTGCGTTGCCGGTATGATTCTGATAGATCGCGATCAGGCAGGGAACGCCTTTGCCCTCTGAATAGACACGGCGGACGAGATGCCCCGGGCCTTTTGGAGCAGCCATAAATACGTCGATGTCTGCAGGTGGAACAATCTGCCCGAAGTGGATGTTGAAGCCGTGGCCGAATGCGATTGCGTTTCCCGCAGAGAGGTTTGGCTCGATGCTCTCCTTGTAGAGTGCAGCCTGGTACTCGTCGTTGACCAGGATCATGATGATATCCGCCATTTTAGAGGCTTCGGCAACACTCATCACCACATGGCCGTCACTCTCGGCTGCATCCCAGGACTTTCCTTTTCGAAGTCCTACGATCACATCCATGCCCGACTCTTTTAAGTTCAGTGCATGCGCGTGTCCCTGGCTTCCGTATCCAATCACCGAAATTTTTTTGCCTCTCAGCACTGCTGGATCGGCATCTGTATCATAATAAACTTTTGCTGGCATATCCTTTTCAGTCTCCTTTGAAATTTTTTCGATTATTAATCAGGAAAAAGGTTCCTGTTATTTCGCTGTTTGGGGAATTTCTATTCCGTTTTTCGTCGATGCGCTTTGCTATATCCGACCCCAAGTATTAATCCAATTGATATAAAAAAGAGCATGTTGAACACCACATTTTTAACTGAATCCAATCCGGTATGGTTTGTTATGGCATTAAATACAGTCCATAAAAATAAGTTCAGCGGGCCGATCAATCCAAACACGATTCCGCGAATAAGCCCGATTCGTAGTGTCGATCTCTTCATTCCCCAGAGTACGCCCGCAGCTATTCCAGCGATGGGAGTAATTATCGCAAGAATAATGAACAGTCTGGAAACGGAAGCTATATCGATAATTTCGTGCAGATCACCCATCGTGAACTCCGGTCTACTCGCCTGTCTCTCTGCCCGATCTGCTGGCGGTTTTAGAGCCTCGTGCCATCGCGATTATGCCTGTTCGGACCAGCTCACGAATGCCGTATGATTCCAGCAGATCCGTGATTTTATCCAGTTTATCAGGGCCGCCAGTCACTTCGATAATGAACGTCTTTTCGCTCATATCTATAATTCTTCCGCGGAATATCTCTACAATCTGCATAATCTCCGCACGGTCTTTGGGCTCGGCATTTACCTTGATGAGAGCCAATTCACGCTCGACAGCTGCCGTTTCGGTATAGTCGACAACTTTCATCACTTCTACCAGCTTGTTCAGCTGCTTTGTGATCTGTTCCAGAACTCTGTGATCGCCGCCCACAACAATCGTCATTCGGGAGACTTCAGGTTTATCGGTTACTGAGACCGCCAGAGATTCTATGTTAAATCCTCTTCGCGCAAAAAGGCCCGCCACGCGCGCAAGCACTCCGGCGTGATTCTCCACGAGCACTGTTACCGTATGCCGCTGCTGCAGTTGTGCCATGAGGGTTGTAGTCATGTTCGTCAATTCCTCTCTTTCAAACTTAAACTTTAACGCGCTATCCTCTGCCTACTGAAGCCAGAAGCGGCTGCTTGATATCCTGAATTGGCGGAATTGCATCTATAATATGCAGATGCTCCTCCACAAACTTATCTGCTTCTTCCCACTTGCCGGCGAGCGCCAGGGTGGCTGCATATTCTGGCCAGGTCTCCGTGGCCAGAGGCAGTATTTTCAGACCTGCCTTATAATAATCAATTGCCTGTGCGAAATTACCCTGAAGAGTCGAAAGTCTTCCCAAAACTAAATAGGGCTTTCCTTCTTCCGGCTGTATCTCCGCTGCTTTTACGGCAAAGCTCATCGCTCTTGCTAAATCACCGATCTCTTCCGATATTTTGCTAATCTCCAGGCAGCAGCGCCAAATCAGGATCCTTCTTAGTTTCTCAGCCCACAGCTGCTGATCGATATCACGGAGCAGAGTGGCTCTAGAAATCAAGACATCAAAACGGTCAAATTTGTGTGGATAGATGAAACCGTCAATATCTTCCACGGACAGGTTGTGAGATTTTAAGTTGGATTCCAACAGACCGACAGCTAATTCGAGAAACGATTCTGCAGATGCTGACGAAATATAATTGGCATCGGCAAGCTCTCTGTTAATGAATCCTAAAGCAGCGGCTGGAAGCTCCTTGTTCTGAGCAGATTCCAACACCTCGGCTGCCACAACCGCTGCATAATTTAAAAGCTGTAGTTTATCATCGCCATTTTGGCTGGCTGCGGCATGAGCATGCACTGCTGCACTCCCCATAAGCAAACCTGGCCTGTCTCCTCCGGCTTTTTCTGAGGCTGCCAACTCTTCAATTATAAAGGCTGGCGCTTGATTTCCGGTGTAATACATCTGCAGGGCAGATCGTCTCCGCCGTTCTGCTTCCGATAGTGTTTGGAACGGGCGATAGCGAATATTTAGATTCTGCCTAAATATCTCAAAAATTTGATTCGTATGGCGCCGGCAGCTATGTGATGATGAAATCAGCTCGCTGGCAGTTTTTACTATCTGGCTGCGTTCAGTTTCATGATTTAAATAGTATTCAATAACTGCTTCGAAATTAGAATTGTCATAGTAGACACAGTGAACACGATCTGTAAATATCACTCTTGTTTCTGCGTTAGTCGATTCCATCATCAGCATGGCACCGCACATTGGAGCCTGATAAGTACGACCATTCGATTCGCCACGAACTCCAAAATTGAAAACGATTTTGGCCCGATTCATCAGCTGCGTGTAAGCTTCGCCAAAATGTCCATTGGTTATTGCGATGCTATAGGGGAGTTTCGCCAGACGATACAGCCACCGGTTTCTCTCGTCCCAAACGTCGGAATTCAACATTCCGATGAAAAGTACATCGATATCCCGCTCAATTCCAGGCAATATCCGGTCAAATTCATGGCTGAAATGATACTGCCGCCCTCGATAGGCGTGCTCGAATCTGCTTGCTTTAAGACTCTCGACTGTGTTCCGGTCTGAAATCGCCAGATCAAAAAATCCAACTCCTGCCCATACTGCGACTCCCATTCTATCACTGTCTTCTACATCTGTCGCAGCCAGTCCGGGAAAGCTTTCGATGTCAAGCGGAAGGGGAACATGCCCTATACTCGGGTGATAGTATACGTCTGGAATCCATCCTTCCGGGCATGTCCGGAGCATTTCAGCGATTGATCTCGGAGCATTTACTCCATCGGGGCCGAATGGCGCGTATCTGACTTCGTATTTCTCGTTATCAAAATCGAGATAGCCATCCGGACGATGCCCTAACAGTATTCGCACGGCAATATCCTAAAGGTCGTAGGGAGGTTCAGGTTCACCATCGTCATCTTCATCATTTTGTTCGAATTCATCCGTGTCGTCCTCGTCATCCAGTCCGAACTCTGCGCGAAGCTCCTCATTAAGCGCCTGAAAAGGAGCATCTGCAGCAATGAATACTCCGCTATGTCCAGGCGGCCCGGGCCAATCCATGACTGAGGAAGCTGTATCCAGATCGGCATTTGGATGAGCCATTTCTGAATAGCCGAGGCAGATAGCATAGTCCAGATGAAGCAGGTCCCGCGGAGACAGCGGGCAGGCTTCCATTTGAGCTCCAAATCCCGGCGGAAGATCGAGAGCGCTATGTGTGCATCTTGCATACTCCTTCAGCAGCGGAATAGCACGCTGAAAGTAGACGTGCGAAAGCGCAGGTCGCAGCAGCTGTCGGAAATAGAGGCCGCTCTTTATAAGGCATCCATATCCGCGCTGGTAGTACAGCCAAAGTGTATCCGGTTCTAATTCTTCTATATGCATTATTGTAACGAGTGATGGATCGGTCGCGATCCATCACTTAAGCCCCTTAATTTGCGATATCACCTTTGATCTCGACATACTGAGCGAGTACTTTTTCTTCATCCGAGAAAGACCATTCCGAGCCATCTGCATGGACACTGGCTTTCACAGATTCCAAATCTGTTTTGACCATCATTTCAGAGACGCTCTGTCCGGATGGAATCATGG
>JBBRDM010000135.1:0-15581 GCA_038203935.1 Chthonomonadales bacterium | reverse complement strand
AGCCGCTGCCCGATTCGATCTATCCATCACACTTTTCAGCGCTTCCGTGTTCGTAAATCCGCTGATAAATATTGGAAACATCGATAACTTCAATTTGGATGTATCTAACGCAGCCTGTTTATCGCCAAAAGAATCCACAACATCAGCCTTACCCAGATTCATTGGAAAGGCAGAATTTGCTTCCACTGTCCAGGCGGTTATTAGAGTTTGACTGCCCCGCTTCCATGCATAGATTCGAATGTTCTCGTCAGCCGCGATTCGCACGGCTTTTCCGGTGACTCCCTGCATTTCGCGAATTAACGCGGCATAAGTGAAGAATGAGGGTTTTGGAGTGCCATCGGTTCGGAGTACGCCAGCCGATCCCCAGCGCTCCCCATCAGAACCAGACTCCCGAAAAACCATTACTTTGTCCATCCCATTGGCAAGGCATAAAAGAACATCCCGTGAAAGCCAGGCCGCCTGTGTCCGCTCATCCACTCCGTAAGCGCCGTTAGTCTCATAACCGGTTTCAGTAAGCCAGATTGGCATAGCGGATTTGTTATTGTCTCGCCAGTCTCGAAGCAGTTCCAGGTTTTCCTCGAAAGTCCTGGAATCCAGACTGCCAAAGGTGCCCGTGTTCGCGTTGATTCGGCAGAGTTCCGGTGGAGATTGGCCTGTATAGTAGTGGACATTCAGCACATCCATGAAATCCAGTGGGCATTTACCGTCTGCATATTTATACGTTCGCAGCCCGTCCACCAACGGGACACCAATGCCTGAAAAACCAGCATTGGTTACACTCGCGGTGGGATCAGCCTTTTTGACAGCCTCTGCACCCAGGCGGAACATCTCATAATATTGGTTAAGAGGGCCTTTCCAAGAACCCCAATCCGGGTTATTCAGGTTCGGCTCGTTCCATAGTTCGTAGTAGTGAACCAGCCCTAATCCAGATTTTTTATCCTCGGTCTTCAAGTCCTCGGCAGGATGCTTTGCAGCACCATATCGCGCAGCAGACTGGTATGCAAACTCGGCATATCCTTTAAAATTGGTGGGCGGAAGGGTGAGCTCGTTGGCAGGAGGAGGCGTACCGGGCGGCGTCTTATACTCCTGCGTTAGAAAGAGGAATGGAAGGATGTTCAGTCCGTGTTCTCGATAGCTCGCAAATATAGCATCCTCGTTGACGCGCCAGGGAGCGAGCGAACCGTCGAAATGATAGCTTCCCCGTACACTGGATACGAATGGCCACTTCAGATTTTCAAAACGTATCCACCCTGCGCCTAATTTTTGAAGGGCAGGAATAACACTCGCATCAGCACCATTGATTCCAAATCGCGATCCCGAATCAGTGGCAATCGGAGGCGGATTAACATTAACATGCTGCCAGCATAGATAAGATTTATCCCAACACTGAACTTTAATGGCTGCTAAATACGATCCGGTTGGCAGCTTTTTCGGACTCGTCAAAGATATAACTTTTGATCCAAGGGATGGGAGCTCCAATGTAGACGTACCCGAGACTGCGATTCTCCCCAGGGCAGGAATCTCCATCAATTCGCCGGCAGTTCCGCTATAAACACTAATCGCAGTCGGCATGCGGATGACAGTCGCCCCCGCACCATTGTTGTGATATCGGAATTTCAGATAGCGGGCCATGAAAGGCTGATCGAGAGGAAAAACATTGCTTCCCCACTTTTTATACTGGTCTACATCTTTTAGTGAAGGAACTGGAGTGTAGGTTTGTCCATCTTGAGAGCTGCTCACATCGACTTTTGCAACCCAGTTCGCATCTCCTGCATTCCAGGTCATTTTGAGAATATTGTGCACTGCGCCCAGATCTATATATTGAAAGGCCTCCGTAAAATGGTCTTTTATGTAGTCTGTTTCTGCCGAAGTCCAGGATTTGCCGTCGGTTAGAGAGCCTTTCTCGATCACTTTGCCGTCTGCCTCTGTCCAGCATTTTGTTCCGAGCGCAGCGTCTTTCCCGTATATTGGATCAGGTGGAACGCCGTCGAACAAATCTGGATCGTGCTGGATAGAGAATGCGATAGTGGCGTTGATCGAAGCATTGGTTTTGTTCGTCACCTTCACGCTGGCAGTGACTGGTGTACCGGGCTCTACAGAAGCTGGAACATCTAATTTTAATTCAAGCTGAGGCTGTATGACAGCGTTGATTTTTTGACTGCGCCGACTATGCAATCGTGGATACAGAGGGGCTGTAGGATTCGCAGCCAGACTGTTCCCTGGAAGCTGCAATGCTATGGTGATATATAGGTATTTTAAAACCTGTGATTGCTTCATTTTGCTTGGATCCATAGATAGATGGGGGATTCGTCAACCATGAGCTTAGTCTTGCCGCCAGAAGATTGGAATTCGACAGTTTTAGCATTCCCTTCCAGAAGAGGCATCTGTTCGGCATGAACAATTTTTCCGGAAGCTGCAGGAAGTACCACTTCCGCTTCCCGCTTCGATCCGGTTGGCGACCATACCGCCCAGATTCTATCTTTGCTGTCGGATGCTGACTGATACTCGTACACGAAGAGACTGCCGGGATCCTGCGTGACAGCACGTGTGAAACGATAGTTACCAAGTGTTTTATAGAGATGGGAGACGGCATAGAAAGACGGTTTAGGCTTCAAGTGGCGGGTCAGCCCGGAAGAAGCATGCAGAGTCGGAGCATCCTCATCGTCGTAGTAGTAGATATAAGCTCGATCGACATCCAGCGCGGAAAATACCAGAAACGAACGAACGAGATACTGCGCCTGCTGGGTATCCGTCGAACCGACCCAGTTTTTGAAGTCCCCTGACGTGAGGTTAGGTTTCGTGGTCGAATCCCACCCAAATTCGGTAATCCAGATTTTCTTGTCCGGGGCAATTGCATTACGCCAGGCGATGGTATCGGTAACGGGCGGCAGATATTTAATAGCAGGATCTTCAGGAAAGCTGCGCCGCCAGGTCGGATACGGTTCTGCAAAAGCGTAGGTATGGATGTTGATTACATCGTAAAGAGATTCCAGCCCTTTAATACTCTCTATATTCTTGGTATATTTATCGGGCTTACCGGACACTACATTACAGGTAGCGATAGGCAGATGCGGGTCACCTTCACGGATTCCTTTAGCCATGTTCTCGAAAACGGTTCGATAATCGCTGTCACTGTAATTAGCTGGCTCGTTGCCTATCTCGACGCTGTCGACAAGCCGATTCTTCCCGGATGGACCAAAATCACGAGCAAAAGATTTCCCATATTCAAAAGCATCTTTTGCCATATCCTTCCACTTCCCGGGCTCGGTCTGTTCGAACTGCATCGAGACATCGATATCGTATCCTGTTTTTTTCCAGGCGCCATATTCATCAAGCCAATTTACGATATTGTTTCGAGTGTGTGGGAAATCGAGGGGATTACTGGTATCGTCACCAAGGTCCCAGCTCATGGGGTGATAGTCGCGGACGAGTCGGCACACCGGTTTGTAGAGATCCGGCTTGAACCCGACCGAATGCACATTTAAGCCCATGAAATCTTTAAAAAGAGGATTCGACTTCATCTTTAAGCCTATCGATTTTACTATCGTTTTTTTAAAGGATAGCTTGTTACGAGACGCAGAAACTTCATGATTTGAAGGACTTGTGGGCGTTGCACAAGATATGCCACAAACTAGAGATAACAACGATCCCGTAAACAAACTATTACCGCATCGCATAGAAATACCATCCTTCACTCATGATTTTAACAGTCTGTATAAACTAATTTGCAGCGGCGCCTGGCGGATTTACCACACTTTTTCCCAGCGCGGCGTTTCTATGTTCCGTCCATGCCTTGTAGCTTGCAGGCACTTTACTCTCTGCGGCCGCTTTCCGCTTTCCCGATTCGGCAGCAAAGTTTGCCGGCATGGGTCCACCCTTGAAGTTCGCCTGGTCTTCTTTCGACATAGTAGTCTTTGCGCTGCAGCCGAATAAAGTTAATCCTATGAGACCGACGAGAGTTCCCATATAGACAATTTTCGACTTCTGAACTTTCATTTCCCTGCTCCTCAGGCTCCCCGTATCGTACCGGGGAGCCTTACACTCCTCACTGAAGACATTTCAGTAGATTTATTTATTGAAATGGCGTCGGACGAATACAATTCCAGAGGTTCTTCAGAGGCTGGTTTATTGGATCTGGATTTGTAGCTGCCGGCCGCATCGACTTTGAATGGCCATCGCAAAACAGGAAGTTTCCCTGCTCGGTGTGCGTTGCGGAAACTGCACCGTTCGGTCCGTAGGGATAAGCTGCTGCCGGGCGGGTTCCATCGGGAATAAGATAGGGAACACCGTCGATAGCGCCCACCCAGGAGGTCTCGGTGAAGCTGGAGCTGAATCCGACTGCATTTTCCGTACCAGCTTTCACGGCATCCGTGTTGTGGCGTTCAGCAATCATGATGCTGTCACTCGGCTCGGTCAAAGCGCCAAGAGTTAATGAATCGTAATTCCAGAAGTCGCCAGGATTGGAGCCCATTCCAAACGGGCCGTAAGCGATCCAATGGCTGGTGAAGTCATCATCCTGATTTACATCGTACGAGATAGCGGTACCCATCCAGGATGCAGGCGCGGTGGTGTTGCCGTCATCAGGACATCGGAACACGCCGAAGTTCTTAATGTATGGCTGCACTACAGTTGCCCAGGAAGTGCTCCATCGGTCGAAATCGGGTGGGCCAGTGCCATTATTCCCATGGCTTTTCGGAAACATTTCATCGTAGTCCTGCACATACATAAGCACAGAAAGCCCGAGTTCCTTGGTGTTTGAAAGGCAGGAAATTGCGCGTGCCTTTTCACGAGCCTGAGCAAATACTGGGAATAGGATTGCCGCTAGTATAGCAATAATTGCAATTACCATTAGCAGTTCTATCAGAGTAAAACCCATCTGATGGTTATACTTTTTCGCGCGGATCATAGCGTCATTCTCCTTTGTCGCTTTCGTGGCGACGGCATACGTGAAACTCAAATCGGTTGATACCCGGTGTAAAAAATTGCTGATCGAATAATAGTAATTACTGGATGCTTCAAATAATTAACTCATGTTACGCAGCCAATCAGTTCCGTAAGTGGATATGAAAATTTTTCGGAATGCTGTGGCTTGCATAATTGAACCAATGTAATCTGTGCTAATCTGAGTAATCTGTGGATAAAATGCTTTTAAATCCTTTGCATATTAAATATCGTAATCGCTAATACTTCTGATTTTTTATCCACAGATTACTCAGATTAGCACAGATTACCGATGCTAGATTAAAGATTTTTTTCTTCAGACGATGAATTTGAAAAACCATTTCGGTAATATTTATTGCTGATAACACTTCTAAAAGTTAAAGGTAGTTTGATCCTGGAAAGCTGCCCGCCTGCGTAACATCAGTAATTAAATCTCGCTCCTTTCCATGAGACACTTATTCCTAACTGGCAGTTCTAAACTTTTTTTTCCGGCATGCAGAAGCGTGTGGAAAAACGTGGAATCAAATTCCATCTTAGCCGGACCTGAAAACCTGTGCCTTCATGATTTGTCTGCTGCAGCAGCAGGCGTGCTGCCTCCCGCCCCATCTCCTCCATAGGCGCACGCAGGCTGGTAATTCCCAGCGATAATGAACGAGGATGATTATCGAAGCCAACCAGACCTATATCTGATCCGATCGCTTTGCTGCATTCTTTTGCCGCCTTGACAAATCCGAATGCCACCCCATCATTTACACAGATAACTCCGGATGGAACGAGCTGCTGAGCGAATGCTTCCTTACTCGCGAGATAACCCAGAATTTCAGGATCTTCTTCATTTACCCATGGATGACTTGAAGCGGGGAATACATTCAGGGCAGCTGCCGGAAGATTCGCATGCTCAATCGCCGTTCGAATGCCAGCGATACGCTCCTGAACCCAGGAGGCATCGAACGGGGCGACCACAAGGATTTCGCGGTGTTCCTTCGATAGCAAATGCTGTGCTGCCTGATATCCAGCACTGTAATTATCGTAAAATACATGCGGAGCCGGCCTCCGCAGTTCACTGGATGTGATACATACTATATGTATATGGCGAGTATCCAGAATGGCCAGGCTTTCATCAAGGATCGCAGGATCCATACCGAGGCCGATCAGCATAATCGAATCCAGGCCGTCGTCAATCGCACTTGCAATAGAATCTTTAAGAGATCTGGGCGGGATTCCTGAAGCGACCACACGATTGTAAAACTGAATATCGGCGCCGTGCTTTGAGAATGCCGATTCCATCGATTCCACCAAGGTGCGCACCAGGTAGTTATTCAGTTCGAGGTGATCACTATTGTAAGGGTAGAGCGATGCGATAATGCCTATCTTGGAAGGCGCGGCGACTGTTCGCGAGGTGTCCGTATAAATTACCGCATTCTGTTGATCCGGGCTGACTGTTGTGGAAACGGAATTCCGTGATTGGTCGGCTGCAATTTCTGCAGGAGCAATATCCGCCACGAACGTACCACGCCTGTTATCAGATCGCAGGGTGCCGTCCGCGAGCAGATGGGTCACGGCACGTTCTATCGTAACCAGGGATACCTCGTACTCTTTGGCGAGATCCCGCCTGCCTGGAAGCATCGTGCCGACCGGCCACTGCCCCTGTCGTATTCTGGTGCGAAGACTCTCTTCAATTCGCCTGTAAGCGGATCGCACACCTGGATTTTTGGAGGTGGAAGCCAAATCATTTCCCTCTCTGATGTATACAACTGCATACAATAGCAAGTATACAGCGATTTTTGGCATACGTCAAGACCTTTTACACAACTATTTTTGTGTACGTTCTATTCAGCATTCGGCAGAAAAACTCTCTGTTTCTGGGGAATGCCGGATAAGGAACTGCATAAGCGGTTGTATAATAGCACTGATAAACAGATCCGTTCCAGGCATAGATTATATAGTGGATGGGAAAGATTCGGTGAAGATCAGAACTCGACAGGCGCTAAATAAATGGAAAGATATGGTGAAGATAAGAGCTCGTCAGGCGCTACATAAGAGGTGCTTAAGCTAAAATGATTAACTCTATTTCAAAACCGAAAACATCCAGGGACTTTCCGTATGTCCTTAAGACCTCTCAACTCGCAGAAGCCTTGCTGGAAGCAGACATCAATATTTATGTCGATTTAAACTATGTTCAAAACAAAGCAACTGTTTTCTCCGCGTACTACTGGCTGCCGAATCAGAAAGTGCCATATCCGCGTGTTTACATTAGCGTTGGCGTCGTTCACAAGGATTTCTATATGAACGCGTGCCGAAAAATGTCGGAATCGGTAATCCCTCTATTTGTGGATTGGCTTCAAGGGATTCTTTGCCTACCTGAGAATTCCCCACTGCTGTATTCAAAACCATACTTCAACGCCACTTTTGCCGATAATCGAATCGCCATAACAAAATATCCCTGAGATTTATTCGTATGCAGTCTGAATCAGCGGTCAAGCAATGGATATAACTGTCTTTATCTGTTCTGTGCTGGAGGAGATGGAGCGCCTCAGAGGAATGATGTATAATAAAATAGGCGATGCAGATTTTATATCGATCACTGATTTTTATTGATGCTTGGCTGAAAATAGTCCTCGCACGGTTATATGTACGGCTGAATGAGAAATGACAGGTGAGTTGGAAGTTAATTTATTTTTTTATGAATGCTTCTGGACTGAGCTTTCCACGTAATTTGAGAATATTAGTGTATTGTGATAAAATTAAGTTGGAGAGTCGTAAATGGCGACAACTACACTCTCATAGGAACTTGAAAAGGCAATGTCGAATTGGCCTCGCCTTTAAGGAACCACGCTGGAAATTCTAGTCCTTTATAAACTCAACGTCTATTTTTTTCCAATTCAATCAATAGATCATAATAAAGGAAATGGTGTTATTGAAGACGATTAAGTGGAAGATTAGCTTAAAGATTTCATTTAGAATATGAATTAAATTGAAGGCAGATTTATGATAACCATTCGTTTTGAAAATAGAGAGACTGAGAAGTTAGCCCTGGCATTTTTACTAGGAAGATTTTCAGGTCGTGTGCTGAAATCAGGAGAACACCTGGTTCCAGAAGCCGCTCTAGAAGCCCTTGCAAATCAGAATATTTCCTTTACTGTTGTAGGAAAGGCAACCTATGAGCAGCAGATGGCGGCGCTACGAGGTACTACTACCACTCCAATTTAATGAGGGACATGCCGTACCAGCAGAATGGATGGCTGAAGCTGCGCTCGAGATTGTCGATTATTTTGGCGCCGTAAGTTACGAAACGCAGAAAGTGGAGGGCCATTGGCGTTCTGAAGGAATTCTCTACAGAGACGATCTCATCCGTATCGTAGTAGATGTACCAGATACACCTGCCAACCGACAATGGATGAGAAACTTCAAACGTCAATGGAAGACGCGTCTTGAGCAGCTGGAGCTCTGGATGGTTAGTTATCGGATTGAGATCGAATAGAAGGAATAGTCCATGTACAACTCCAATTCATTCCAAATATTAATTTTAATTCAGAGGAGATAGTTCGATACGGATGAGAACAAAATGGGTGTCGAGTTTGGTGGCTGCTGTAATTGCAACTAGTTTTACAAGTACCACAGCAAACGGTCAGGAGAAGCAGAAGTTGTACGAAGAAGATATATCTGCTTCCAATCCGCTTCGAAGTCGGCAGGCTAGTGAACTGGATGCCTATATCCTTTCGCTGAAAAAAGATACCGGCCGCCTTCAGAAAATATTTACTCCGGACTACTCCTCTACTTCGGCATTTTTAGCATCGACCCGTAATCTGCGGCAGACATTTGCGCAGAGCATCGGTTATCCGCCGCCGGGCGAACCGGACAAAGAGCCGCCGACCTTCACGCAAATCGGCGAGGATGTCCTTGGTACCTACTACCGAGCTGTGATTCCCATTCTGCCAGGCGTCCATTCCGAAGGCTTATACATCGTACCGAAGGGCATCAAAGGCCGGGTACCGCTCATCATCTCTATGCATGGCGGCGGGGGATCTCCCGAAGTGGCCACTTTTCACGGCGGATCAAACTATCACGACATGGTGATGGGCGGAGTGAAACGCGGCTATGTGGTCTGGGCGCCGCAGCACCTTTTCAATGCCGACGGTTTTCCCGGCGACATCCGCAACCGCACCGACGACCGCCTCCGCCTTGTGGGGACGAGCATCACTGCCGTCGAAATCGCCAAGATTACCCGCAGCCTCGATGTCCTGCTCAAGCGCCCTGAAGTCGATCCGAAACACGTGGCAATGGTCGGGCTGTCTTATGGCGGCTACTATACCCTGGTCACCACCGCGCTTGAACCCCGCATCAAGGCGGCAGTCTCCAGCTGCTACTACGGTGTGCAGGAAGGCCGCTACGAAACCGACGAACTCTCCATCCCCAGCGACTTTAGATTCATGGATCGATTTACGCTTCTGAAGGACTCCGAACTCGTCGCCCTCATCTGCCCGCGCCCGCTTGAGATTCAGGCAGGCGCCACGGACAATGCCAGCCACAGAGAAATGGGAAAACGCCTCGCTCCGCTTTCATCGGCGTACTATCACGGACTGGGTGCAGACAGTTCGTTTCGATTTGTCGTCTTTGATGGCGGCCACGAGTTCAACGATGCCACCGCCTGGGAGTTCCTGAAATCTCACCTGTGAGATGCGAGAGACCCACCAGCAGTTTGTTTGTCTGAACTATGATTTGTCGGAGAATGAGATTTACTAGGATTGATGTGAGTAAGTTTGCGTATCAGAGGGGAAAGCAAGGATTTTAATCTCACGCGAATTCCGCGAAGCCGCGAAGAAAAACGAATACAAATAGAACCTCTGAAGCTAAGCTAGTCTGGTATTAAAGCAGAGTCAACTACTTTTTTGCTTTTCTTCGCGGCTTCGCGTAATTCGCGTGAGACAAGTACATTCGACATAGCGAAAAATTTAATCGGTCGAGTGGTTTGCAATGACTTCTATTTAAAGAGTAATAATTTGATTATTACTCTTTCAGCAACCTTTCGACTGCGCTGCTAAAAGTATTGAAGTCGCGCTCGCCCTCCCATCGATATCTTACTCGCCCTAGTTTATCGATCAGAACAGAAACGGGAACCTCGTCGATATGTCCATATGCATCCTGAATCGTCTGCGTAGACATCGACTGTCGATAGCGAACACCATGATCTGCACACCATTTTCGTAATGAGCTATCGCTATCCTCGCCCAGCGCTATACCAATAATATTCAGTCCTCTATCTCTATAGGCTGTATCGAGTTTAAGCAGGTCAGGAATCTCCTGCTGGCAAGGCGGGCACCATGTTCCCCAGAAGTTCAGCAGAGCAACTTTACCGCGTTCTTCTTTCAGACTAATCTCACTGCCATCCAGATCTTTGATATGGAAATCTGGCGCTGGATCCGTGCGTGTTGGTCTGATTGGTTCAATTTTCGAAAGTTCTGGTGATATGGGATACTGGCTGTTTGCAGTCTTCCACCAGTTCTTCCACTTTTGCACTACGGCTTTCCTGTCCTCCGCCGACATTCCGCTTCGCGCTTTCCAGGGCTGCCCGGTTAGTTTTCGCAGCGGGCTTATCGCCATTCCAGACACCACATCATTTGGGCTGTCCAAAGCTTGAATAAGAAACGGAACCGCACGTTTGTCAATGAAAGTATGGTGCGAAGTGGTGCCGCTGACCATCTGATTTATTGCCGCCTCTTGAATCCATTTGTCTTCATCACGAAGCCCTATCAGCAGCAATCTTTGCCCACGTTCCTTATCGACTTTATGCAGCGATTCCAGCGCCCGCTGGCGAACAATTGAGGCGGAATCTGAGAATGCATTTTCAATATCATTGGCTGTGGTGGGATCGCCTGAATCACCCATTGCATCCACTGCAGCGTATCTGACACCTGGGTTCGAATCCTTCAGGTAGTTTTTTAGAAGCGGCATCCGCTTATCCAGGGCAGTTTTTTTCATTAAGTCCGCCACTCCCACCGTAGCAGCGTCCATATCGCCGTGAAGTGGATTATCGTCGGATTTATGGCTCAATAAATAGGCTCGCGTAACTCCTGCCGCCATCAGAATCGCCAGTATCCAGAGCGCTCCCACAATCCACCGGCTTGGTTTGCGAGGCGCTGGAGGCAAACTATTCGATTCAGAAGATAGATTCATGACCATTCCTTTGAATGCACTGCTTGGCGAGTGACGGTACAAAATTAAATAATGTCGAACAATTAAAGAGCCCCGGTACTTCAGCGCCGCTTCAACTCTCAATCTGCGCTGAACTCTCAGCTCGCAGCAGCTGCATCTGATCATTTTCAGATTCTGGTGATGCATAAGCTGGACGAAGCAGTGAATCAACCGTGACCGGCTCAGCGGATGCTCGAAGGAGCGTGCCGGATATTTTCTGCCTCGCTACTATCTCCAATAACGAAGGAAGGCTCTCATCAGCCGCACTCTGCAAAAGCTCCATATCCTTTTTCTTTATCGACGGATTGATATGGGTAAGTTTTTCTAACAAAGGTATCGCACGTTCATCGCCAATATACTTCAGCGCTCTCACGACAGCGATATCCAATTCAAAATCACCTGGTTTTCTTAGTATATCAATAAATACGGATTTCTGCTCGTTTGTGAGAAGATTTTCATGTTCGGCACACACGAGTGGAAGTATTTGTTTGAGTGACGATATACAAAGTTTTGTTACCTCCTTATCTCTGGTTTTAGACATCATGGAGAGAGTGGGCCCGAGCAGTCGAATATCGGTAGAGTGGGTCAGTAACTCAGCGACATTTCTATGCGCTTTTTCAGGCAAGAACCAGTAGATATTCACAAAATTAAATGCAGTTGTGATCAACAAGTACAGTGGGAAACTCCAGTTTATATGCTTACACAGCCATATTGTGAATGCTGATACAAATAAGAAGATACTAATACCAATTATACGGCCATTTTTAAGCCGCTGTTTGTAAACCTGTGACTCCATTTCAGCCAGTTTTAATAGCTGCTCAGGAGGGAGCTGCCTGGTCTCGTCAAGAGCAGTAATTCGCCTCCATTTGTTACGAGAATTTAACTCCTTCAGTAAATTTTTCAGCGAAGTTTCATTTTCCATTTTGATGTTCAACAAGGCCAAATTTGCGCCTATTCCAGTATCTCAGAATTGTATTTGCGCATAACGGTACTATGCTGATTCATCGGCGTTTTGTGCAGTTCAGCGATTAAATCGCGCAGGTTTGGGGTCATGATGATCAGATATCGCGTCGGGCCATGAGCCTCAAAGTAAGAGTGCGGAACGCCAGCCGGTACAAATATGGTGGTGCCGGCCGGAGCTTCCACTACTCTATCTGAAAATCGAAAAGTGAGTACTCCTTCCAGAATATGCCAGGCTTCGTCATCCGAGTGGTGGACATGCAGATAGTCCGGGCCGCTGCCGCTCCATTCGTGCACATCGAAAGACGATCCCTCTGCTGCAATCGGAGACTGATCGCTGCTTATTATCTCTTTACTCGAAATTATGAGTGGTTCAGCCATTATCTGCTTTCCTTTCCAAGTTCTCAGCTTTAGCTTTCAAAATAGCATTTCGCTCCATAAGAAAGTTACGCATATGCCGATACAAAAATAGTTTGTCAGCCAGCTTCCCCAATATGCCGAAAGGCGAAACCCAGCAGATCGTATCACGCATCAGAGTTCCCCTATCGGTCGGGGTGAATTCATGAACATGTTTCATACTCTTGAATGCTCCATGAACCATCTGATCTACAAATCGGGATGGACTTTCAAATTCGGTGATTTTGGCCGTGAATCGCTGTTTGATGCCGAAATGAACAGCCTCGAAAGTCACCCACTCCCCCATTCCGATCAGGCCATATGTAACACCAGCTACGGCGCGTTCCTTCGACTTTACAGCGCTAGAACAGTGAAAAGTGATATCTCTTGCCAGATCAAAACACTTTTCTTTCGTTGCGGCTATTTCGGTTTCTAGCACTAAAGTGGTCATTAATATTAAGATCCGAACTGTTCGTGAACGTACTTCCAATTCGATTTTACCACAATCAATCCTTATAGGAATGTCGGGCAAAATCCTGCCAAACGTGTGGTTGTATAAGCTTGTTATGCTTGACAAACATGATTTACTATGATATATTCGCCTCGACTTGTTTGCTAGTAAATGGCTTCGTACACCAGGATTGATTATCACAGGATGTGCGTCTGATAAGCTCGAAGTATTCTCCGAGTATAATAAGCTTTCCTCTCGGGAGGCTCAGCAGACGAACACAGAAAGACTGACCAAACGAGGTGTCAATCCTGATGGCACTCCTATCCGGCCGGCAGCTCCCGTGCATGGAAAGTAACTTTCAAATCAATGTTTTATTTAAAACCCGTTCTACTCTGCATGATACTGATACTAAAAATATGTATGCCGGCTTCTGGACTGGATACTTATCATATCTCCACCAGCGATTCCTTGCTCACAATTGGTAATACGGGCGGACTGCCTGCAATCCTCGAGATCAAATCCAGGGGTGGGCATCGGTTGAACTGGGTCAAATCATCTCAGCCTGTATCTCTTATCGACCACGTGAGCAGCGGAGGAAAGATAGTTCCGCTGAGATGGTCTGTCAGGAATTCCACCTCCACATCCGGCAAGGTTTCGAGCGTGGATTACATTCTGGTTAGCGCGCCACCTCTGCTGGAAGCACATCTAAAATGGCTGGCCCACGCTGGTGCCGGCCCTGTCGAACAGTCGCTTGTGTACACAAACAGTTCGCCAGAATCGCTCTCACTGCCTCTTCCCAAAAGTGTGGATATTGCAGTTAATTTTCCTGAAGGCCATCAAATGGAGCACTGGTGGGTAGAAAAAGGGGCTGGATATCCTGCTCCGGTCGGAACGCATCGAAACACAATCTCCTCGGATTATAAATTCGATCAGAACTCCTCTCCTTACTCTCAGGATGTGCCGCGTGAGCTGATTCCCTGGAGCTGCCTGCACGATACTATCGGTAACCAGGGAATCTATTTTGGCTTGGAGAGCAGCGCCCGCGTCCATATGCAGGTGCATACTGAAACTGACAAACAGGGTGTAAATCTGGTCGCAGGCTTAGATCCTTCCGGCGGTGAATTTTTATCCCCTTTAGAAGCAAACGCTAAATTTGAGGTGCCAACGGTATTCATCGGCTGTTACTCTGGCAGTGTAGACGACGGTGCGAATCGCCTGCATCGTTTTGTAGAAGAGGCGCTGCGCCCGGCGGTATCGGATAAGCGGTATCCGCTTATTGTGAATAACAGTTGGGGAAGCCAGATGGCCGTCACAGACGAACTCTGTCGGCGGATGATACGGGATTCCTCTCAGCTAGGCGTCGAGCTGTTCGGGACAGATGCAGGCTGGTTCCAGGGAGTAGGAGACTGGCATCCCGATCCAGCAAAGTTTCCAAATGGCCTAGGCGCCATTTCAGATTTTGCGCACCAGAATGGAATGTTATTCGGGCTGTGGGTGGGATGGACTCAGGGTGGAAACAGAAATCGCGGCAGCGAAACGCTTTCAGTCCGAAATCCGCAGCAGCGAGAATGGTTCACTAAGGACTACCCATTGGATTGGAAACCAAGTGATTTTATCGGCGCAGATGTGTGCCTGGCGACTCAGCCTGCCCAAAACTGGTGCTTAACAGATCTGCGTCGCGTTGTTTCCGAATTCAAGCTGGACATGCTGGAGCACGATCAGCGGATGGCTGTGGACCAATGCACCCGCACGGATCATGGCCACAGCGCTCATCCTGCAGATGTTTCGTATCATTCGTCACAAGGATATAATGCTGTTTACGATCAGCTGCGGAGCGAGCATCCAAAACTGCTCTTCGAAGATTGTGTAAACGGCGGTCGAATGGTAGATTTTAGTGTTGTGAAGCGCGTCCACTATATCAGTATTGTGGATTCCTACGAGCCGCTGGTAAATCGGCAAGGTTTTTACGATACCAGTTACCCGATTCCGCCTTCGATGTGTGAATGTTATATCGGGCAGTACCCTGGCAAGACACTAGCCACCTTTATTACGATGCTGCGCAGCGGCATGATGGGCTGGTGTACCATTATGTGCGATACGAGCGCCTGGAGTGAACCACAGAGACAGGCTGCAAAACGCCAGTTTGAGATATACAAAACGTGGCTTCGCCCTCTTATAAATTCTGGAAATCTATATCACATCACGCCCCGGCCAAATGGAACGGATTGGGATGCGATGGAGTATTTCGATTCTAAATCTGGTCACGGAGTGGTCTATGTCTTCCGAAGCAAAAGTGAACAGACCCAGCAAATCTTCAAGATTCAGGGACTGAAACCGAAGAGCAGTTATAACGTACGGTATGAAGACGGCAAATCGGAATCGCAAACAATGACTGGCAAAGAACTGCAGATAAAGGGACTTTCCGTATTTCTTAATGAGAAGGAGAGTTCGGAAATAGTCTATATTGAGGAAGCGAAGGGATGAGTTATCCGGCTTCCAGTTCATTCCATTCATAACAGCTCACCGCCATCAATCGAGCAGAAAAAACATAATTTTCCAGATTAATCTTACTTCAAATATCAGGGAGCTGAAATGAGCAATTCACCCAGTGAAAACGTAGGAACCAAGTTATTGTTTGAGG
>JBBRDM010000134.1:0-15624 GCA_038203935.1 Chthonomonadales bacterium | reverse complement strand
GCTCATACTGCGGGTCGTAGAGACCATTTGCGGGAGGCAGAGAACCGGGAAGCGCTTTCACTAATAGGTGCCTTTCTAAGCGAGCAAGAGGCGTAAATCGAGATGAATCCAGTACCTCCTCACAACTCTGTGAAAGGGGGTATATAGTAACACACAGACGGCCGATTCGTCAAGTAATATTTCGATTTCAGGAGTTGGTTTAGCGTTATTCCTTGACAACCAGATCACCTAGCACGTATAATCATTATGTGTTGGTGGGGGATCGTCCAGCGGCAGGACAGCGGCCTTTGACGCCGTCAACCGTGGTTCGAATCCACGTCCCCCAGTACTCACCACAAACGCAGCGGAGAAATCTGCTGCTTTTTTATTTCCACATCGTTTGGCTGATGAATTCATGTGTTTTTTTCATTCACTAATAATATCGCAGATTACCTCATTGCTGTCATATAAGTGACTATTTCCCTGGTAGTGTTCTTGAAAAATTTATGAACAGCCAGGCTGCGAAAAATGGGTAGGATATAATCGATGCGAGGTTTACTCTCGAATTGAAAATGTCCATTTGATTTAATATTAATGCTACATTCTAACGACGGGCTTCGATGCGGAACTGCTGCGGAGTCTGCCCTGTCATGCGTTTGAAAGTGGTTGCAAAATGCTGGCTGGAAGAGAAACCAAGTTCTGAAGCAAGCTCCGTAATCGAGGTATCACTTTGAGCCAGAAGCTGTTTGCCTTGCTCTACTCGCAAACGGATTAGATACTGATGTGGAGGGATGCCCACTTCCTGAGTAAACGTCTCAGCAAGATGATGCGGCGACAGGTTTACCAGCATTGCCAGTTCATGGAGAGTCCAGTTTTTCTCCGGCTGCCGTTCCATAAACTCGACAGCATGCTGGACATGGGGCCTCTTAAAGATAATAGAGCGGTTCCATGAGGAATCGCCTTCCATAAGGCGTGTCACTTCCACAATCAGGTAAATCAGTGCACTGTGCAGCCCAAGTTTATGCTTTGGCAGCTGCATTGCCATTTCACGAATGACCGTGCGAAAAGCGGGCTTTATGGAATCGGCAAGCGGAATATAGATTGGCTGTTCCCGCCGCCATACTTCGAGAATATCCGGGGATTCGGCCATTAGCCTGTAGATATCGATACCTATCCAGTAGTGATGTTGGCTGCTGTCGAGGCATTCAGGAATGGAGTGGGAAACTTCTGGAGGCATGGCAATAAAACCCGGAGCAGCCACCTCGAAACTTTCTTTATCGGTAACCCAGCGCATGCTGCCCTGTACTTGAAGATGAAGCTCCCAACAGTGATGCGTATGGGAATCTACCGAGAATCTTTGGGGAAGGCGAAGCTCGCCGCCATGATGAAGTTCTGGAACGTCTTCATCTGGTCCGCCGAAATAAAAACCTGCTGTCGACCCCTCGGGATACCAGTAATGCATGGATATTACTTTCCTGTTCCTGCACATCCGAATAAAATATACATTTATCCTAAGTTTATGAACGTACATTTTGAAGTAATTTCATATAATAGTCAAGCCCCACTTGTGTGGAGAACTTGAATCAGAGTTGATTTTTTGTGCCTGCTTGCCTCGCAGCTGTAATTTTTACCTGGGGTATGCTGAGCATAATAAATAGACCGGACGTTGAAAGGAGAGCATCGAATGCCTTTGTGCGCTCATTTAGAGGAATCTAAACTGAGCAAGATTTCGTTATTATCACTTTCGTTCTTAAATGGAGGTCAGCGCATGAGACGCAATGGTTTTACACTGATTGAGCTCCTCGTAGTAATCGCAATTATCGCGATTCTGGCAGCTATTCTTTTTCCCGTATTTGCACAGGCTCGTGAAAAAGCCCGTCAGACCACATGCTTGAGTAACCTGAAACAGATTGCACTTGCAGCAAAACAGTATGAGCAGGATTACGACGAGAGATCCGTCTACGGTCAGCTTACGGTTCCCGGAGTCAACGCACCAGCAAATACAGTCGGCTGGCCGCAGATGATCTATCCGTACACCAAAAGCAATGAAGTGCTTCTATGCCCGGATGACAGCAACAAAAAATCAATTTCCCCAAACCTGGATCCAACACCTCCCGGCTATCCGGCTCCAGTTCATTCCAGCTACTTGTACAACTACTACGTAGGTGTGAATAACAAGTATCCAAATCCGAATCAGGTAATTCTATTTACTGAATCCGGACTGTTGATGAATGCCGCTGCACCGTGGACAACTTCGACATCACCCATTAAACCTGCAGCATTCCTAACCGGGTGCGATCGTTGGAGTTTATTCAGCGCTTCTCAAGATCCAAACAATCCGGACTGGGCCGCGGCCGACTCTCGACACAATGAGCAGGCGAACAGCGCTTTTATGGACGGCCATGTTAAGAGTCTGCAGCGAAATGCCATGTATCCCAATGAGAACAATCAGTTGAACTGGCCGCAGCCCTTCAACTAGATCATTTGGACCGCAGGTAATTTCTGTCAGTTAATATACGTTGAAGAACCATCGTACAAGGGGAACTTATACCATGAATCGAAAAGGATTTACCCTCATAGAGCTTCTTGTCGTTATAGCTATTATAGCGATTCTCGCAGCTATTCTTTTCCCGGTCTTTGCACGGGCCAGAGAATCTGCACGCTCTATCTCCTGCCTTAGCAACACCAAGCAGCTTGGGCTTGCTTATCTGATGTATTCACAGGACTATGATGAAACCGTCTGCCTGCTTCTCCGCAGAGACAGCGCTGATGCAGCGCCTGTCACCTGGCAGGATACGCTTCAGCCCTACATGAAGAGCTACGCAATGCTCAAATGTCCGGACAGCCCGGGTGGTGCAGGTGACTTCGGAGTCGGACCAAACGGTCAGTCGGAACTATATCGTAACAGCTATGGAATGTTCCCGGATTCAACTGTAGCCGGTCATCAGTTCTGGACAACATGGCGCGGCCACATCATCGAAAACGGCAGCGGCAGCGGCTGGATGTATAACGTCAGCCAGGCTGGCTATCGCCTGAACGGCATTGCCGGAGTAGCTATCGCCGGTGGCCCTGGAATTGTATACTATCCTGGAAATACTGTTGTTCCCAGCCATTCACTGGCATCCGTAGTTCGCCCTGCTGAATATACAACTATATTCGATGCAGCGGACTTTGATGCGCTGGCTCTTAACGGCGGTGACGACCGAGTTACAGGTTTCTGCGACACAGCTCCTCTAGACTACATCGGTGGCAGCTGGTTCTCTTATCTCGGCCCGGTTCCGTTGCATGGCGGTGGCGACAGCAACGGCCAGTGTGATAGAAGCTGGACAGGACGATCACAGCACTATCATGATGGCGCTTTCAATGCCGTATTCCTGGATGGCCATGCAAAGAACTTCCCGGTTGCACAGTGGTTCAAGCATACTGCAGAAGTCGATACCACGGGCGGCACAGTCAGCGGCGGCGATCCTGGATCATCCCCATCTCCTGGCTACCTGACGTTCGAATGGCCCAATGAGTGATAGGAGTACTATCAAATGAAATCTGAAGTGACGCCAAAGCAGCTAGCGATTATCATTGGAGCGCTGGTGGTTATCGTGGGAGGGTATTTTATTATCCGTGGCACTGGTGGACCAAAAGTACTGAACGCTACCGGGTCAGCAATATCGCCCAATAGCAATGGTGCTAACGCCAATGGTGGAAGTAATCTATTCGCCCCTAGAAATGCCATTACCGCTAACTGAGTTGTAAACTTGCTTCCTGCAGGCAGACTTCTCAATTCATAAATTAAACGGGAGCAACTATTAGTTGCTCCCGTTTAATTTTACTGTACTGTTCGATAGAATGATCAATATTAGTACAAATGCTTGTTTCTTGAATAGCTATTATTTTTTTGTAAAGCTGAGTTTGTTTCAAGGCTAAACCATTCCTATGCAGCCATATAAATCTACTTCATTCTTAGAAATCCTGAAAATTATTATCGTCCTCAGTGGCATTTTAATAGTGTTTAATGGCTGCAAAAATCATCCTTCTAATCTGCAACATAGACAAAATGCCCCCAACAATATTGAAAATCAAGTTTTTGAAGAATGTGCCGAGAAACGAGGCATCCATTTTACATTAAGTAATGGGCAGCGTGGTAAAAATCGATTTGTGGAATTCAGCTCGGGAGGCTGTGCCCTTTTCGATTATGATAACGACGGCTGGCTCGACATACTGCTAATTCAGGCAGGGTCGTCCGAGCCATATACCACCGTCAAGAATCGCCTGCACTGCGCGCTTTATCACAATAATGGGGATGGCACTTTTAAAGAGGTAACCAATGGCTCCGGCCTGGATATTGATCTCGGCTACGCCGAAGGAGTGGCGATTGGTGACTATGACAACGATGGATATGATGATATATTCATCACCAGTTTTCAGAAAAACTATCTATTCCACAGCGAACATGGTTCTGGTAAGTTCACAGATGTCACCCATGTGATGGGGCTGGATAAGCCGCACAGCACCGGCTACGCCACCAGTGCCGCATTTGGCGACTACGATAACGACGGCAAACTCGATCTTTATATATGTTATTATGCCGACTGGACCTGGGGCAAAGACGGCGGCCAGTACACCAACCTCCATAATCCAGATACGCATATGCTCTACCATAACGATGGATCGTATTTCACCGATGTCAGTGAACGGGCTGGAATTTCAAAAGTAAAGGGAAGAGGGCTGGCAGTCGGATTTCTCGATTATGATGGAGACGGCCGGCAGGATATCTTCGTGGCAAACGACCGAACTCCAAACATGCTCTGGCACAACAATGGGGATGGAACCTTCACAGATTCAGCGCAGAAAGCAGGATGTGCATTCAGCAGAGGCGGCCAGTTGATGGGAGCCATGTGTGCAGCAATTGCGGATTATAATCACTCGGGGTTTGAAAGCATATACGTCACCAACACTTCCGGTTCCCCGAATACGCTCTTTAAAAATATGGGGAACGGGCTGTTTGAGGATGCTACAAGCTCCATGAGCAGCTTCAGTGAGTTTAAACGGCACTTTTCCTTTGGGGGAGAGTTTCTCGACTACGATGCCGACGGATGGGACGACCTGGTGCTGGCAAACGGGCTGGTCGGAGATGAAATCCTTGTCAGGAATGCAGGCGGCACTCCCGCGCAGACAAAGCAGCTTTTTCATAATCAGCAGGATGGCCAGTTTCAGGAAATAAAAGGCTCTGCACTTGGCCCGCTCAACATTCCTGGTATCTCCCGAGGACTGGCGGTGGGTGATTTTGATAACGACGGCAGGCTGGATGTGCTTGTGAATAACCAGAATTCGCCGGCGCAGCTTTTTCGAAACATCGATCCGTCTAATAATCACTGGATTTCATTCAAAACGGTAGGCACTAAGAGCAACCGGGACGGCTTGCATACAAAATTTACGATCAGTTATGGCGCAGCGAAACAATCCGCAACGGTTCGCAGCGGGTCGAGTTATATGTCGGTAAGTGACCGTCGTGTCTATTTTGGACTGGGAAAATCAGATAAAATCGATCAGGTAGAGATTAAATGGCCCAGCGGAACCGTAGATATTTTGCGCAGTATAAAGCCAGACACAAGCTATATCGTGAAAGAGGGCAGCGGAATTACAGGCAGCCTGCCTCGATTTTAATTCGCCTCAATCCCCTCTCAGATTCTCTTTTCTAGCCCGATAAGCTTCCCCAACCGTCCCTTTCTTCCACATACTCGTTCCTCCCGGTAAAGAGGCATATTCTTCCTTTGACTATTCCCGTTTTCAAACACAAATAATAAAGTTAATTTCCATACTCAAGGGAATCTGGATCTGGGCAAAAACTAATCTTTCGGATAGGCATATCCATCTCTCACGGAGCGTATTAAGAGTTATATTGTAATCGGAGGAGAGTATATGGAACGAAAAATATCTGGACTGCACCACGTAACAGCCATCGCCAGCGACCCGCAGCAGAATATCGATTTTTATACCGGTGTACTGGGTCTGCGGCTGGTCAAAATCACCATCAACTATGACGACCCGAGTTCCTACCATTTCTATTATGGGGATGAAACGGGCAGTCCGGGATCTATTCTTACTTTTTTTGCTTGGCCAGGCGGCTCTGCAGGAAGGCGAGGCACTTCTCAAGCGACCACAACTTCCTTCTCAATTCCCGAAGGAAGCCTCGGCTACTGGCAGCAGCGATTCGATACGAACAGGGTGCGATATGAGCAGCCAATTACACGATGGAATGAAGAGGTGATGGTATTTTACGACCCGGATGGCCTGCAGCTCGAATTAGTGGCCCATTTGGGAGCAGAAAAGCGAGCGGCATGGCAGGGCGGCCCGATACCCCTGGAGTATGCGACGCGTGGATTTCATAGTGTAACCCTTTCTCTCAAGGATATTACACGCACGGAAAAACTGCTGACAGAAACGATGGGTTTTCAGAAGTTTCACGAAGAGGGAAATCGTACCCGGTTTATCGCCGGAGAAGGCGGAACAGCCAGAACGGTGGATATTCTTACTTTGCCCGATGTACAGACTGGCATGGTAGGCGTGGGCAATGTACATCACATCGCCTGGCGGACTTCCACCGATGCAGAGCAAAAAGAGTGGCAGCAGCAGCTTTCCGGATTGGGATACGGAGTCTCTGATGTGATGGACCGGCAGTATTTCCATTCGATCTACTACCGGGAGCCAGGCGGAGTTCTGTTTGAAATCGCGACCGATCTGCCGGGATTTGCTGCCGATGAAACGCTTGATAATTTGGGAACTACGCTGCGGCTTCCAAAGTGGATGGAGCCAAACCGCGAGCGAATTCAGCGCGGATTGAAAGCGCTTAATCTGCCAATAGCAGGAAAGGGAGGTTAACTATGTCGACATCGATAAGCAGTAATCTAGGATATAGCCATCGCTATATCCCGGCGCAGAATACGGCGGAAGTGCCAACCTTGCTTTTGCTGCACGGTACAGGCGGTGATGAGAACGACCTCATCGCACTGGGGCAGGTATTGGCGCCTGGGGCAAACCTCCTCAGCCCACGAGGAAATGTTTTGGAGCGAGGCATGCCGCGATTTTTTCGCAGGCTGGCAGAAGGGGTGTTCGATCAGGAAGATTTGCGAGTAAGAACGGCTGAACTCGCAGATTTCATATCTCAGGCGGCAAACCATTACGAATTAAATTCTGAACGAGTCATCGCCGTTGGATATTCGAATGGAGCCAATATAGCTGCCAGCCTGCTTCTCAGCCAGCCGAAACTCCTGGCCGGAGCGGCGCTTTTTCACCCCATGGTACCTTTCGTACCAGCAGCGCTGCCCGATCTGAATAGCAAGCCCATTTTTATCGGGGCAGGTGAAAATGACCCGATTGTTCCGGTGAGCAATACAAAGGAGCTTGCAGGTATGTTTGAGAAGGCTGGCGCAGCGGTCACCGTGCACTGGCATAGGGGCGGCCATTCTCTTATCTCGGAAGAAGTGGATGCAGCACAACGGTGGTTCAGGATGAACTATCCAGCCATCTAAATATCGTGAAGTAACTAAACACGCGGGCTATTTATTTAATCGCGATATAATAACGATATCGAATATATAGACAGCAAGTGGAGATACTTTCAAGCTGCTGATAGAAAGCTTTCGTTGCTTTTGAGCGGGAATAACGGAAGTCAGAAAATATAAGGCTGGAAAAAAATGTTTGAGTTTCGGGTGCCCTGGCATCCAGCTAAATGATTATTCTTGATTTCCTTTATTCCTGTCTTCACGTATGAATCTGAGCTGTCGATGTTTTTTTCCGATCAGCAGTTCCGGTTGAAACAATAATATGAAACGAGAATATTATGCCTATTCTGGAAACTGAACATCTTTTGATCCGTCCATACACGCTGGAGGATATACCAGATGTTTATCGGGAAGTCTACACCGATCCACTGGTATGGGGACCGAAAACACTCGAGTATGTTACTGACTCAGTGACCACAGCGATGCTGATGAGTAAAGCGGATGGGTTTCCCTGGGCGAAACGTGCAGTGGTTCTCAAGAAGGGGGATATTTTTGTAGGTCAGGTGCGGCTCGATCCTTATCAGAACTGGACTTACCGCTGGGCGCAGGAACCGAACCCGCTCTTCAATACGATGGAAGTGGAACTTAGTTTCGCTTTCGGAACTCAGTTCTGGGGAAAAGGCTACGCGTACGAAGCCAGCAGGGCCATGATCCATTATGCTTTCACAGAACTGCGCCTTCCGAGGCTTCTGGGCGGAACAGGTAAAGAAAATATCCGATCCATCAACCTGCATCGACGCCTGGGTTACTCCATACACGAAGCAATTCCGCTGCCAGACCATCTGGAGTGGGGCGAACGCATCGTGACGGTGCTGGAAAATAAAATGCTTTCGTAGAGGGTGGATAATCCTTAACGGAGGTTCAGCCATTCTACTTGTTTTCAGAATTCAACGCTGGATATCGGATAGGTAGGATTTAAGACATCGTTTGTACGCTGAAACCCCGATATTTGCGTCTTCTGTACTGATTAGTTTATGTTGAAAATAGGCTGCTGCTTCCTTGCGTAAGGGGGCAGCATCCTGTTTTCGCCCCAACAGAGAATACGCCAGACATAGGATAGATTTAATATTTTGATCATCGGGATATTTCTTCAATGTTTCGCGAAGCTCACCAGGCCAGCGATCAAATGCTTTTGGATAGTTCTTGTTTGCTAACACGAATTGGCCATTCTTATACGCATACACATCCGACCATCGCGGCTGTTCGGCATGGCACATACTCTCACCGATTTCATAGTTATTTCGCACCTGATACGTTCCATCGTGATTTATATCTTCCAGAGAAAGCATTTCACTGCTGAGCACCTGCAGAATTTTCTCCAAATGTCCATTTCTCCACGCGAATCCTTCCATCTGTGAAGGAGTCCAGTCGCCTCCTGGACTGACCTCCTGTATAACAACATCTGGTACTCCATCCGCAGTTATATCGAGTGAGTAGATGTCAATATCGTGAAATGGCAAATCTCCAAAGCGGCTGTCCTTCAATGCAAATGATTCACCAACCTGTCTGCATTCAGGCAAATCCGAGAACAGAGTCAAACGCATATCATTAACATGATTCCACTCTTCGTAGGAATGGTCGATTACTCCGTGTATCACAGCCCAGTATCTCTTTGCTGAGCTTGGTTGAAACAGGCGTAAGTTCGTGACCACTTGACCTCGTGGAAGCTGACGTGTTAGTGCGTCTTTTACTTTGATGAGATGAAGAACTTCATTCAAACCTTGATATGCAGTTGAGTTATGGGACGAGAGAGATTCCGCTCGTTTCCATGCTGCTGCAGAAAGTTCATACTCGCCCAACTGCAGCTCACACTGCCCTAGTCCGATATACGCCCGGTCAATATCACCATATTTTGATATTATATCGGAAAACTTATCTTTAATTTCATCCAGTTCATAGTGAACAGCGTACCTCTGACCAACGATTGGTGGAGCATCAGGGTTTTCTGCCAGCTGTTTCTCCGCATTTAATAAAGCCTTTTCCAGTTCAGGACTGTATTTGGCAGGAGCAGTACTTCTTGCTTTTGTGGATATGATATGCGAGGATTTTTTAGATTTATCGTGACTTTGATGAAGCAGTCGCGAGATAAACAAGCTGATAGCCAGAATGGAGATACACAATAAGACAACACAAAGACTACGCTGGCGTTTCCAGTAACTTCGTACGGTCACATAACATAAGACAAGCAGCAGCCCTGGCAGGCTACCTTTAGTGAGTAAAGTTCGAAGACGCTTAATATTCAAAATCATCTCCTTAAAATGCTTTTATTCAAATTGGAAGGCGCAATTCCGACCTTTAATCGCTGGAGGATGGATACTCTTCGGTATTTACTCGTGGAAGACTGCTTATCTTACCGTAACGCAGCTCAGGACCCATCCATTCACTTGCTTCGCGCCACCATAAGACTTTCGCTTCAAACCAGGTCGATTCCTCATCGACGCCAGCCGGCGAATCGGACCAGCGGAATATATCGTCCGTCTGGGTGAGCCATGCATCAAGTATTTCAGCACTGTAATTTTCGGGAGCAGATATAAGATTCATGCCAATCACCTGCTCAAAAAGAAGCTCAATAGCTGAAGGATTTTTCCATTGCCGCTGGAACAGGGCTCGCATCCGCACATCAAGATACGAAAGGCAGGACATGCTCATGCCTTCATTGACGGACTGCTCAGTCCAGATATAGATTTCTCGAAGACAAGAGTCGTGGAAACCGCCGAAAGTCTTGAGTAGATATTCAATATCGTCTTCTGATTTTACTCTATGCCATTTTGGGGAATTTGAATCTTCTGACATTTAACAGATTCTCAATTCATTCATAATGGATGATCAAATTCGATATTATCTGAGTAAGAATCATGAATCATTCCACTTTGAAAGGCCGCAGTGAGGGCATTTTCGGAGGAACTGATTAACACTCCATGATGTTGGTTTGAAAAACTGCTTGCCGCATCTGAAACAAAGGAACATCGACCAGCGAGCGCCTGAAACTGTGCATGCTATGAACCATATCGGAGCGAAATATTTGAAGTTATCCTTGATGAAGAATGCCAGCAAACCAAGTAGAACCAACCCCCCGAACCAGCTTAGAAAACAGATTCGAATCCGATTTTTTAAATCCTGCCACTGCTCTGTATAATTCGGTGTTTGCGGATTCGACATTGGGTTATTTGAAAACAATTTTTATTGAAATGCAGTATAAATGAGATTGGTGATATCTGTCCCAATTATACAGTTTCCGGAGATAGTTGAAATTAAACTATGGAAGCGGCCGGGTTCGATGGCCAACCACTGTATACAGCTCGTGCGGTTTCTCCTGATAAAGCTGGGTATGAAAAGTTACTTCGGTTTTCTCAAATCCAAGCACCCCCAGGTAGCGCTGAATCATTCCTGGAGTAAACCGCCACCAAGCATCAATGGGCTGCTCCCTGGTGTAGTCTGGCAGGAAATCCATCTTCGCACCGGTGACATTCACTCTCTTGCTGAAGATAGATCGGCCTTTCACCTCGGTGAGAGGCAGGTCGGTCACAATCGCTGTCTCGCGGGTCAGGCGAAGCGCAGACTGCAGCGCCAGGAAGGGATCACGCAGGTGCAGCAGAATCGAGCCAAAAGTTGCAATGTCCACTTTGCCAATGGCTTCCGGAACATCGTAGACCGTGCCGAACACTAGTTTTGCCCTGGAATTGTTCGCTTTATGGTTCAGCCAGAAACCGTTGTTGATCTTGCTCAGATGCCCTCTTCGATTATTCATTAACTCCTGTGTATTGAGACCGGCATAAGGAACGATGTCCCAGTCGAAATCTGGTGAGAGATCGTAGCCCACCACATCCGCGCCTAATTTCTCCATAGTGAATGTCAGAAATCCGCTGGCGGCACCCATCTCAAGTACCCGCTTCCCTTTGAAATTGACATTTTCCCCGCCCAGGTAGTCTCGCACACCCGCTCTGAGATCCCACTCACCCTTCACTGTGCCGTAGCCAGGAATATCCATTGTGTGATAAAAGTAGCACTCATCCAGGCTGTTTATCGAATTTGCGGGGGAAGGGGCATACACAGAGTTAACAGAATCTTGAGTCACGCTCAAATCTCCTCGGGAAGTAAAATGGGAACAAAAGCATTCATATTATAGCACCGTTTACGGCTCTGCCAAAATTCAAACTAAACCCTGTCAGGGAATAAGATTAGCTACCTTGCTATTGCTCGGATAAGAAACAAACTATTCACTTAGAAATTGAATCGCATGGTAGAGACACCGGCAGCCTATAGCATATTTTGTATAAAATAAAAAAGCCTCTCTCCTTGTGCAAGAAGAGAGGCTAAAATTACATGATTTACTTCCCTGCGATAATTTTAGTCTGTTCGTTTGGAACGCTGGACAGGGATCGTTTATTCGTCTTTTTGATCACCCCGATGGTTCGCAATATGCCTTTTACAGGATCGAAATAGTCGTCCACTACACGCTCTTTGAGCGGGATAATCGCGTTATCGGTGATGTGTATATGTTCCGGACAGACCTCGGTACAGCACTTGGTGATGTTGCAAAACCCAACACCCGCTTCGTTTCGAAGCTGCTCACGCCGGTTCAGGTCGTCCATCGGGTGCATTTCCAGCGAGGCAATGCGAACCATCTGGCGCGGGCCGAAAAATGCATCCTTACGGTCGTGGTCGCGTATGATATGGCACACATTCTGGCAGAGGAAACACTCAATGCATTTGCGGAACTCCTGTATACGATCGACATCTTCCTGCTGGAGATTAAAGGGTTTTCCGGCCACATCAGTCCGTGCCGTGAGCGGCGGAATTTTGGACGACATACGATAATTCCAGGAGACATCTGTCACAAGGTCCTTGATGAGAGGAAACGCCTTCATCGGGCCAACATTGATAGTTCCGCTGGGAAACGTGTCGATTCGAGTTTTGCACATCAGTCCGGGCTTGCCGTCGATCTCAGCGCTGCAGCTTCCGCATTTGGCCGCCTTGCAGTTCCACCGGCAGGCGAGTGTGCCATCCACTTTCTGCTGCACATGGTGTATCGCATCCAGCACTACCATGCCAGGGAAAGTTGGCACGTCATAACTCACCATCTCTCCGCCGCTGCAATCGCCACGAAAAACTCTTAACGTAATCTTATCCATTAATAAACCTATCCTCGATTAACTGTGTACTAACCATCTCAATTGGAATTGCCCTCAGGGAAATACACCTCACTACATATTTTCGGCAGCCGATGGAGCATCTGCCCTCATCCCCCTGCCCCCCTTCTCCCAAAAACAGGAGAAGGGGGAAATGCACATCACCCCAGCCTCTCTCCTGCCCGCTCGTTCCTCGCTAAGAGAGGGGCGAATAACTTTAGCTCTACAACCTGCACCATATAGCGCAGGATCCTACTTTAGCGCTATTTCGCCTCTTCAAAAAGCGCCTTTAGTTCAGGTGACAGCTCGACAAGACTTCGAGTGAAAACATTTACCTGATCGCCTTCTTTTTTTGCAAGGAGATTTTTCTTGCCCCAGACTTCGTTATCCAGATTCGGATAGTCCAGCCTCCACTGTGCCCCTCGGCTCTCTTTGCGTTCGATAGCGCAGCGTACGATCACTTCCGAAGTGCGCAGCATAAATCGAACATCGCGCGCAGCATTCCAGCCCGGATTAAATCGCCGGTCGCCATTCACTTTCAGATTCTGAGCTCGTTTTTGCAGGGCTAGCACATCGGTGAGAGCCTGCTGCAGTTCCGTTTCCGTGCGGGCAATCATGGCATTCTTCTGCATCGTTTCCTGAAGCTCATGATGAATCTCATAAGGATTCTCACCGGTCTGCGCATTCAGCGGCGAGAGAAGAACTTCCAGCTCCTGCTCGATCTGCGTCTCATCAACCGCCCCATGAGAAACACTTTTAGCGTAGGCTGCAGCGCCTTCGCCTGCGCGCTTCCCAAAAACTATAATATCGGACAGCGAGTTGCCGCCAAGACGGTTGGCTCCATGCAGCCCGCCGGCCACTTCCCCGGCAGCATAAAGGCCAGGAACAGTGCTCGCACAGGTTTCGGGTTCGGCTGCAATTCCTCCCATAACGTAGTGGATGGTTGGGTAGACCTCCATCGGCTGCTTGGTGATATCCACATCGCCAAGTGCGTGGAACTGTTCATACATGCTGGGAAGTTTTCGCTTGATATAGTCGGCGCCGCGATGAGAGACATCCAGGTAGACTCCGTGATGCTCCGTTCCCCGGCCAGCCAATACCTCTTTATAGATGCACCGGGCCACGACATCCCTTGGAAGCAGTTCTGGTGGCCGGCGGTTATTCTTTTTATCGTCCAGCCAGCGTTCAGCTTCTTCTTCGGTTTCCGCGAACTGCCCTTTATAGAGAGGGGGCATATACTCGGGGTTGAACATGAAGCGCTCGCCCTTGTTGTTACGAAGCCTTCCCCCCTCGCCGCGAACGCCTTCTGTTACCAGGATGCCGCGCATTCCAGGCGGCCAAATCATACCGGTGGGATGGAACTGAATCATTTCCATATCAAGGAGTTCTGCTCCGGCGTCGTAGCCGAGCATCAGGCCGTCGCCGGTTCCTTCCCACGAGTTGGAAGTGTACTTGAACATGCGGCCCCAGCCGCCTGTTGCCAACACTACCGCTTTAGCCTTGAATACGACCAGCTTCCCGGTTTCTCGATGGTAGCCGAATGCCCCTATGACGCGGTCGCCGTCTTTCAGAAGCCGAGTGATCGTAACTTCCATGTGGACATTCATCCCAACGCCAACTGCTTTATCCTGCAGAGTTCGAATGAGTTCCAGGCCGGTACGGTCTCCGACATGGTTCAGGCGTCGATATTTATGGCCGCCAAATGGTCGCTGGGCGATCCGGCCTTCTGGAGTTCTATCGAATACCGCTCCATACTGCTCGAGTTCGAGTACACGGTCACCAGCCTCTTTAGCAAATATCTCCACAGTCCGCCAGTTATTCAGAAAGGCGCCGCCCTTCATGGTATCCACAAAGTGCGTCTGCCAGCCATCGGGTTCCAGCTGGCCGTCGTTGGTGGTCATATTGCCAAGAGAGGCTGCCACGCCGCCTTCCGCCATGACGGTATGGGCTTTACCAAGAAGGCTTTTACATACGACTCCGACACTGCATCCCGCTTCGCGCGCTGCGATCACGGCGCGAAGTCCCGCACCGCCCGCGCCCACGACAAGTACATCATATTCAAAAGATTCGTAAGATTCCATCTACTCCCTCGATCTTCGATGCAGCCAACAAATATAAATATGCTGCGACGAAGTCATCAGCGAACTATTTCCACTTTATCATAGCACATGAGAGCGTAAAATCTAAAATCAGCCAGGAATAACACGTGGCAGTAAAGATACTGGATTAATTTATAGCCTCACATAAATGTTCTTTATGGCATGTTTCCTGCTTAATACCATTTTGTCATAAAATCGAAGTTTGAAATATCAAGTGAGTTGATTTCAAATTTCCGTTTGAGAATAGCACTCAAATTTTTCACTCGATATGTGGATCACACATATCCATTATCAAAGATATATAGTGGTATTCGCTATATGTTGCAGTTACAGAGGGAGTATCCTTAATATGAAACGAATTATCTTGTCCTTGATGGCCGCCGCAGCACTCACTGGTTTTAGTAATCATAGTGATGCTGCTGTCATAGCTTCATTTCATCCCGCAGAAAATTTCACCTATAAAACGGGAACCAACTTCAATCTTGCAGTATCGAGCCCGCTCGTTAGTTTTGGCTACGATCCCGGATCAGCATTCTTCTCGTCCCTGCCAACCGAACTGCAGGCGCTCAGCATCACCGCCAAGCTGGTCTCATGGACTGCAGATGCCGATCCTGGCGCTATCACCGTCGCGGTTCCTGCTACGGTAAATCAGCCGCTGTCGAATATCAACTTCAAGTTCGTCAATGCGAATGCTATGACCATCGGCTCCATAACTTATGCAGCAGGCTCTATTGATCTCCTGAGCGGCTCTGCCGATACCGGTATACTCTCCGTGGTCGTCGGTTCCAAGGGCGCAGTTACCTATGCAGCGGATGACCTCGACAACCTGGTCTTTATGGCGGATTTTGTGCCCGGACT
>JBBRDM010000133.1:0-15750 GCA_038203935.1 Chthonomonadales bacterium | reverse complement strand
GGTTCCGGAATAACCTTTTTTCGTGGCGGAGTGCCAATATTCATGGTAATCTGGCAGGTTCATCACCGCTTCGCCGACCTGAGCCTTGGTCTCCTGCAGGCAGAGGATATCCGGGTTTTCGGCGGTCATAAAAGGGTTGAGGGCATCTTTGCGCAGGACGGCTCGAATCCCATTAACGTTCCATGAGTAAATTTTCATAAAATTATTTTCGTGCTAACCGCACGATTTACCTCCATTAATTAGGAAGAATTATGTGATTGATTAACTAGAAATGCTTCAAGAATTGCAACTCTTATTTTTGTGAGTTAACCTGCTGATAAAGAGAAAGTACATCACCAACTAGCAAATAAGTATAAATAACGTAGCGGTCCGATTCTTCACGATGTGTGATAGTTTCATGTGTACCTTTATTCGCTGCTTTATAAACGCTATCTAAACGGTCACCGAGATATTTAATATGTGAACCCACAACTTCTTTAAAGCGCTCTGAATTGCTCGAATCCTCAACGAATGCTATGATTCGATTAATATGATTGGATTTTCCTAATTCAATAGTTTGTGTTTTTCCATTTACTTGTTTTATACGCGATTCTTTTGTGGCAGGAAATATAGCATCAGCCAAGTCTACAAGGACTCTACGGCAACTGTTAACTGCATTGGACCAATCTTCAGGATTATCTGATCTAAGATAATCATATACTGCTGAGAAGCGTTTTACTGCATCGGGAATGAGCGTACCGATCGTAGCATTAACCCGATGGCTAGTTCGAACAAAAATATCATCCGCAATACCAGAGTATTTCAGCTTGTAATAAGTTTCAGATACATATCGATGAATGTATGTCCTTCTGCTTGCCAGTCGCCCAGAAATAGTATTGCTTTGTTGTATTAGTGTATTGCGTTGTAGTGTGTTGCTAATAGGTGGCATCACAAACTGATGTGGGTTTGAAGATGAGATAGCTATATTGGGATCATTTGAGGCACCTAGACCTACTTGGTTTGTAGCGATTTGTTCCTCCATTTGACAAATTGATTCAGTATATGCTCTTGTACTGATCTCTTTGGTTTCAGTTTTATACTGGAACTGCCTTCCAGCGAGGCCTGCAAGTCGCCAAGCCTCAATCGGAATTACATTGAGTTCTATTGGATATCCACCTGCTTCATATGCCATTATTATTTCCGTATCGAAATCGTTTAGAAGTCGTGCAATTCTACTTGCCTTGAGTGCAATATTCGCGAGTGGAATATCGCTTAATTCAATGTTACGAAGTACTTCTTCCGCAAGGTTCAAAGCCTCAATCTGGGATTGTATAGTTGGTGGTACTTTATCTGCCACTTCAGAATCTCCATTGCTTAAATGCTGTGTCTTGCTTGTTTACAGTTATAAAATTTATAGAAATACATCTTATAATAACGGAAATCCATATTTAATTCAATATATCTAAGCAAGCATGGGCTCAGCGACGTAACCGCGTACATGGGGAGACGGCGCTGGATACCGTCGTGATATAAAGTCAGGTGTTTGGAATCGATGCCCAGCAGCCTCATAACAGTGGCGCGGAATTGTAGATTTCCACTGGATTTTCTGCAGCCGGTCATATCTTAATTGGGATTAAACGATCAAAGAAATCGTATCGAACGTAAAATAAACTTTGGTCGGCGGTGAACCGGTTTGGTCATGAAAGATAATTTATAACCTTTATCGTTTCGATTCGATTCGAACTTCACCACCGTCCAATGCATCAATCGTGAGACGAAAGCCTTTCAGCAGTAACATCCCAACAAGAGGATGCGCTTCGGATGAAAGCAGTTGTATAACACGCTCCTGGCCATCCCAAATAATGGTAGCGAGGTAGATATCAAAATTGGCCTGTTGGTTATTGCCTAATGAGTAAATTCGTGAACCGAAAAATGGTAGTTTTAAGGTAGAAATCGCTGTTGAGGGGAGAGATAAAAATCCGGAAAAACCTGTATCGATGATTGCATCTATAATAACGGAGTTCTGTTCATTATTATTAATCATCACAGGAATGATAGCTTCGATCCGTGAGTTTACCTGCCCAAGTATCACAGTTTCACTCCTGTGAAAGCATTTCCAAGCGTTCCCGATGCGGCGTATCCTATTTGCATTTCGAAATGTACCGCATTCGGTTTCTTATTATAGGATTTCAGAGCAGCAGACATATCATCTTCATCGATTTCATACTCTCCAGTCTCAATATCGATAACAAGAAATTTGCCGATATAATTTGGCTCCAGTATCTGTTTCAACTGGGTTTCGTAAATATTTTTGCCACGAGCGACGATTTCGTCTGTGCTGTAGCGTTTATGTCCCATACAAATACCTCCTAATTGAACGCATTCTAATTATACCATAGCTCTGAATCGATGACGAAAACTCTGATATTAAGAGCATTTCAGCCTATGCAGGGAGAATAACGCGACTGGAGATGGGCTTCGCAATTCGAGAGCCAGGCGTGAACCCGGTGTCCAATGAATAGGAAATCTATCCTTTGAGGGCGCCGACAGTGATACCTTTGGTGAGTTTTTCCTGGAGGATCATGTATACGAAGAGAGTGGGGAGCATCGCGATGACGAGGCCGGCGAACATCAGGCCGAAATCACTCTTGTACTGCGCCTGTATGCTGATGCTCGCCAATCCGAGAGGGAGAGTTTTTACCGAATCGCTGTTCAAAAATACCAGGCCGAACAGATACTCGTTCCAGAGGCCAAGGAAGTTGAAAATCGCCACCGTGACAAGGCCGGGCTTTCCTAGTGGCATCATTACCCGGAAAAATATCCGATATTCGCCTGCGCCGTCGATCATCGCAGCCTCCCGGAGTTCATTAGGAAGCGTTCGAAAGAAGGCAGTCAACGTGAACACCGTAAACGGCAGGCTGGCAGCCACATAGATGATTATTAGCCCCGCATGGGAATCGTGCAGCGAGATAATCCACGATCCTTTGCCGCCGGATAGCCAGTTTCCAAGCGGGGCAATCGCTTTCGTAAGCCACTCTCCCATATCTGAATACTGGAAAAAAAGCGGAATCAGAATCAGCTGCATAGGGATAAGCATGCCCGCGAGAAACAAAAGATACAAAAACTGCTTACCGAAAAATTCAAAGCGCGCCAATGCATACGATGCCATGCTGCCAAACAAAAGAATCAAAACAAGGCTTATACTCACCACTTTGAGGCTGTTCACGAAGTAGCGGCTGAAATGGCTGCCGATCCAGGCTTTCTGGTAGTTTTCCTTCAGCGTGTGTGCGTTTTCAGCGCTTGGGGCTGTGACAAGCCGAGGAAGGCCGAATGGATTTTTATAGATTTCCTGGGTGCTCTTCGCACTCGTATAGACTACCCAGAACATCGGAAAAATCACCGCCATCAGATAGATGCAGAGAATTATATACTTCAGGCCCGTGCCGATTTTCCCAGCGATCTGCCCCATCAGTACTCCAGTCTTTCTCTCTGCAGAAGCCTTCGGAAAAGCAGCGTCGCCCCGAGAACAAGAATAAACAGAACCACCGCAATGGCGGTACCGCGCCCGATGTCGTACTCTTCGAACACTTTAGAGTACATCAGCGTTGCCAGCGTATGCGTGAAGCTGGTTGGGCGGCCATTTTCCATTATCCAGATTGCATCGAATGCCTTCAATCCTGCCACCACCAAAAATATAATCCCCGTGGTGAACACATCCCACATCAGCGGCAGGGTGATATGCCCGAATAGCCGCGCCGGACCAGCGCCATCCAGGCGAGCGGCTTCGTAAAAACTCTCCGGAATATTCTCCATGGAAGCGAGAAAAAGCACCATATAGAAACCGGTCGCCGTCCAGATCGACATCGGCACCAGCGCCCAGAGAAGTGTCGTACTTTGTGCGAACGGGACAGCATGCTTCACGTGGAACCAGGATTTGAGAAGGTGATTAAGAAGACCGACATCGGTGGTGGAGTAGATGAGCACCCAGAGCAGCGTTATGGCGACAGAACTGATCACGTTCGGAAAGAAAAAAGCGATTCGAAACAGCCTCGCCCCTTTTACCTTCTGATGGATGACGTAGGCGAAGTAGAGTGAAAGCGCCAGCGTCAGTACGCCTGGCACCACCGTCAGAAATATGTTGTGCTTGAGGGCGCCGCCGAAGTCAGATGATTTTGAAAACACCTTCTGGAAATTTTGCAGTCCGATGAAAACCGGCTTACCCAGGCCGTCCCATCGCAGCAGACTGTATCGGAACGCATTTACCGCAGGCAGCAGCACGAACAGGCCGTAGAGAAATAAGGCCGGGCTGAGCATTGTAAACAGAAATAGTCTCTGGCTCTTTTTCATGACTATTTCGGCACTCCCATCGGCGCGGGCTTGTAGATGTCAGGATTGTGGCGGACCAGGTCGACTGCGTTCTCCAATTTTGCGCCGAACTGCTCTGGCGTGATTTTCCCCGATAGAAGATCGGATAGAGAATCCGGCTCATCATTTTTAGCAAATTCGAGGTACAGCCCGCTAAGCCGTTCAGAATAAATTCTGCTGCTCTGCTCCATAACATCCACAGCGCTCTGCAGTTCCGGAGATATCTTGATTCCTTTTACGCTGTCTTTCACGGGAGACAGGGTATCCAGCTTCTGGATATAGGAGTGCGCAGATTCCATGCTGAGCATATACTTGAGGAAATCTGCAGCTTCTTTCGGATGTTTCGCCTCAGAGAACACGAAGAACTGTTCGGCTCCCCCGGCATAGATCGCATGGGGATCGCCCTTCCCGCCCTCCACTGGAGGAACCGCGAAACAGCGCATTTGGAAGCCGGGAGGTATCGCCAGCTTCATCTCGTTTTTGAGCCATAGCCCGCAGAAGCACATGGCGGCACGTCCGTTTACCCATTCGAGCTGTGATTCGGTGTGTGTCATAGCCAGTGCGCCCGATTCGAAATACTGGGTAGACATCTCTTGAAGCAGCCGGGCGGCATGGATAAATTCGGGCGTTGTAAAAGCCCCTGGTTTGAGATCCTGCAGCTCGTACCACTGCGGAAACGGAACCAGCCGCTGATAGAGGCTGAGCAGCGTATCCCAGGCGTAGGTGGGATATTTGCCCTGGAAGGCAAGCGGGGCGATACCAGCCGCTTTGATCTGGGCACATAGCTTCATGAATTCGCCCCAGGTAGAGGGCACTTTCCATCCATGCTGATCGAACTGCCTTTTATCGTACCAGCAGACCCAGGCTCCGAGGTTAGACGGAACTGCGTACACTTTTCCAAGATAAGTATTGTCCGCCAGTACTCCATGCTGGAGCGAATCCCGCCACGAGATATTCTGGCCGTATGCCGTGGAGTCGAGTGTTTCGTTAAGTGGATAGAGTTTGTTCGCAATAACAAGCTTCCAGAAAGGGAGGTTGGAACTTGCAATGTCTGGTGGGTTTCGACGAAGAACGCGAGGCTTTAATTTTTCGTCGACTCGCGGATCGCCCCACAGGTCAATTTTGATGTTAGGATGAATTTTTTCATATTGGCGAGCTACCGACCGGTGCCAATCGAGGCCGTATCCGCCCTCAAATATTGCCACTTCGATAGTAAGGATGCCGGAAGTGTCTTTTGGCTGATAGGTGCATCCAGATAACAGGAGCATCCAGCCAATAGCTAGGAGGCGGGTTCGATTCATGCGCACAAATTCGAGAAGTGCAGCTGAAAATCCTGCTCAAAGTTGTCCGATTCTTTTAGAGATTATTTGCGGCAGTTTGATAAGTAACCCCGTTAGAAAGCATCTCAGATATTTTCAGAACTCGGAAATCAAAAATCTCTTCTAACTGTCTGCGTATGAGTATTCGATGCAGCAGAGAACCAAATGGCCCGAATGGGAGACGGTAACGAACGCAGTCATTTAAAAGCACTCCATTTTCATCCGCTTTGAATGTGTGGGTATGATGCCAGAGAATGTAGGGCCCGTTAAGCTGTGTATCCACAAATCGCTCATCAGGGATCCATTCGGTAATAAGAGTGCGCCAGGTGTAGGGAATACCCAACCAGCGAAGTTTATATACAATCAACGTCCCTGCTCGGATTTCGGATGGCTCTATCGAAACTATTTTGAAGTTGAGCCAGTCCGGTGTAATATTCTGCAGATTACGCGGGTCTTCAAAAAATGGAAACACCTCTTCCATTTTGCGAGGCACCCACTGCTGGCGTGTCAGAGTAAATTCTGGAGCGCCCCACGCCAATATGGAGTTCATAAATTATTCCTGTCTGCAAAGTCATCGATCATCATTCTGTTTAACTTTTGAAGCATCAGTGATTATCTTTTCTTTAGTATTCTGCAAGTCATCATTTTGCGGTACCCAAAAGTAAACTTCAGACCTATCGGATTAAATAATATGCGTGAAAGTATACCGCGTGGGCCTTGGAAGTGGTCGTACTCGATATGTTCTGACACTTTCGTGGAGGTGCTGCTCTCTTCAAGGAATGTATGCCTGTGATTCCAAATCTTCATTGGTCCAGAAACCTGGGTATCTGAAAAACCGTGCAGCGGATCGACATGGGTATGTTTTGCCACCCAATGCACTGGCAGCGGACCGAACCAGAGAGTAAAGTCTGCAATGGACCCCTCCTTTTGAGGTTCCACTTTATGCATCTGAACAAAAACGGGTGGAGGAGTTAGTTTCCGCAGCGCGAGCGGGTCACGATGGAATTCAGCTACGGAATGGATCGATGCCGGAACACTAAAGGTGTACTCAAAAATGTTCAATACAGTGGTTTCCTTAATCTCGGTTGAGAATCCAGATGCTGAAGTTGAGAATCGAAGCAAAACTCACCCAGGCGAGATAGGGAATCATCAAGGCTCCGGCGAGAGGCCGCACTTCCCAGAAATGGATTACCATAGAAAACAGTGTTATCCAGAGAAAAACAATATCAACAAAGGCAGCCCCAGGTTTTTTCAGACCAAAAAATATCCAGGACCATAGCGCGTTAAAAATCAGCTGAAACAGAAATATAAGCAGTGGAAGTTTCTGCGCTGCCCAGCCTCCCTCACGCCAGATCAGCCATGCAGATATTCCCATCAATGTATAGAGTGTACTCCACACCGGCCCGAATACCCAGTTCGGTGGATTCCAGGAAGGCTTTTTGAGCTGCTTGAACCATCTGCCGGGCATATATCGCGATCCTATAGCTGCCGCTGCAAAACTAACCAACAGCCAGGCCGGCAAAGCAAGTATTGTTGTTATATTCATTTAGATCCAACTCCTGGAATAAACTATAGATTAGCTAAAGCTGTATCATTAATATTTAGGACGCACCCAACCGTTCTACAGGTTTCCGCATAGATTCCGACATACGGATTTCAAATTTCTGCGATGATAGATACTCTATGACGAAGAATCACGCATTTCGATCAGGCCAGGAACTTGACAGGTTTTCGCGAATCGAAGTAAAATATATTACCTAACTAGTTTGATTTATTTGGTAAAGAATAAGGAGCCCTTGACTATTATGCCTGACCCGACTGCCGCAGCTAACTCTGCGCCATCGACCATTGCACCGCACGGCGGTACACTCATTAACCGCTTTATTCCAGAAGGCGGCAAAGCTGCGGCACAGGAATTAGCCGCCAAACTTCCAAAAATTGCATTAGACGCGCGCCAGGTCAGCGATCTGGAACTGATTGCTATTGGAGCGGTCAGTCCACTTACAGGATTTATGGGCAAGGCAGACTATGAAGGCGTCGTTCATAAAATGCATCTGGCGAATGGCCTTCCCTGGAGTATCCCAGTAACACTCTCTATAACTGCAGAACAGGCAAAGCAGTTTCCTGCGGGATCGAAAGCCGCTCTGACAGATGAATCCGGAGCAATTCTGGCTATTCTCAACGTCTCCGAAACGTATACCTACAATAAAGAGGTGGAAGCTGAGAATGTCTATCGTACCACAGATCCTGCTCATCCTGGTGTTGCAGCGCTCAATGCGCAGGCAGATGTCCTGATCGGCGGCGATGTGGATGTGATCGCACTGCCGGCACATGATGATTTTACGGAGTATTATCTTACCCCTGCTGAGACGCGTGCTTACTTTGCCGAAAAAGGCTGGAAAAGTGTCGTCGGTTTTCAGACCAGGAATCCTGTTCATCGCGCTCATGAGTATTTGCAGAAGTGCGCCCTGGAGATGGTCGATGGACTTCTGCTTCATCCGCTCGTTGGGGCTACCAAAGGGGACGATATTCCCGCAGATGTGCGTATGAAGTGTTATAGAGTGCTGCTGGATAATTACTATCCTCTGGACAGAACGCTGCTTTCCGTAAATCCAGCTGCGATGCGTTATGCTGGCCCGCGTGAAGCGATCTTCCACGCGCTCATCCGAAAAAATTATGGCTGTACTCACTTTATTGTTGGGCGTGACCATGCTGGCGTTGGCAACTACTATGGTTCCTACGATGCACAGCAGATTTTCAATGAGTTTGCACCGGGTGAAATCGGAATCGTGACGCTGAACTTTGAACACACTTTCTGGTGTAATAAATGTAACGGTATGGCTTCGCAGAAGACTTGCCCGCACTCTCCGGATAATCGCATTGCACTATCGGGTACCAAAGTCCGAGATATGCTGCGCGCAGGTGAATGCCCGCCAATCGAATTCTCCCGCCCGGAAGTGGCGGCAGTGCTGATCGAGGCGATGAAAACAGCCTAGCGATTTCAGGCACTCTTGTTTGCCTGTATATATTAATCAGGGCGTAGGGGTAAAGGCTGTCGGTTATCGCCGAAAGTTACCTTTACCCGCACTCTTGGCCTCTCTCCCTTTTACCCCCGTGCCCCGAAGGGAGAGAAGCGCGATTGCTATATGATTTTGGATTTCGTGATAATTTATATGATCGCGAAGAGCAAGCAAATATATTCTCTCTCCCTCCACGGCACGAAGTATCAGAGGGAAGGGTCGGGAATGAACAGACAATCCCGGCATGATTATCTAGCTACGATTTAGGAGCAAGGGTTATGGCGAAAGCCAATGTGGAAGAGATTAAAAAAGCGAAAGATGGGCTGGATGTCTGGCCCGATCTGCTGCGGTATGCTGAAACCGGCTTCAGTTCGATAGCGCCGGACGATTTTCCTCGTATGCGCTGGTACGGCATATACCAGCAGCTTCCAAATGTTGGACATTTTATGCTGCGGGTTAAAATAGCGGGCGGCGTCCTGACTTCTGATCAGATGCGGGCTGTCGCGGAAGTCGCACGTGACTACGGCCGAGATATTGCAGACATCACTACCAGGCAAAACTTCCAGTTTCATTGGCTGACTATTGAAAACCTTCCGAAAGCGATTGCTCGACTGAATGCAGCCGGGCTCACCACTTCCGGAGCATGCGGCGACATCACCCGAAATGTATGCGGGTGCCCTGTTGCTGGAATCGACCCGAATGAACTTTATGACTGCCGCGAGATTATCAAGCAAGTCACCAGCTATTTCCTCGACAACAAAGATTTTTCTGACCTGCCGCGTAAATACAAGATCTCAATTTCCGGGTGCCCGATTCACTGCAATCAACCGGAAATCAACGACCTCGGAATTCAGGCTGTGCGACGAAAAGTGAACGGAACGTGGGAAATCGGATTCCATGTCCGTGTAGGCGGCGGACTCAGCACACAACCGCACATGGCACAAAAACTGGATGTCTATGTCAAACCAGAACAAGTGATGGATATCTGCCGGGCTGTCACTGAAATATTTCGGGATGACGGTTACCGAAAGAATCGAAATCATACACGCCTCAAATTTTTGGTGGCCGACTGGGGCGCGGAGAAGTTTCGTGAAAAACTGATTGAGCATCTCGGCTGGACTCCCGAACCTGCTATCATGTGGTCTGATCCGCTGGGCAAACTGCAGCACGACCACCTGGGATTACATAAACAGAAACAGGATGGGAAAAACTGGCTCGGTATAACAGTAATTACCGGCAGGCTTACCACAGAAAAACTATTCGCTGCGGCTGATATTTCTGACAAGTACTGCGGCGGAGATCTGCGAACTACCAATCTGCAGAACTACCTTTTTCCGAATATATCGGACAGCGATCTGCCTGCAGTAAAAGCAGCGTTGACGGATGCTGGATTCGTTTGGGAAGTATCCGAATTCCACAAGGGAGCAGTTGCCTGCACAGGCAATGAGTTCTGTAACCTCGCCGTCACGGAAACCAAAAACCGGCTGAAAGAGATTGTCAAGTATCTGGAATCCAAAATGGTCTGGAACGACTCGATACGGATGCATCTCACAGGCTGCCCCATGTCCTGCGGCCAGCACTTTATTGCCGATATCGGCCTGCAGGGATGTTTAGCTCGTTTGAAAGACGGCAGCCAGATTGAAGCTTTTGACGTCTGCCTTGGAGGCAGATTAGGCGCTGATGCAAAGTTCACCAGGGCCATATCCCGCAAGGTGCCAGGCACTCTGATACATCTGGCGTTGGAGAACCTGCTGGGCAGTTTCAAAATTACCCGCAATCAAGACGAAACATTCAGCCAGTTCGTAGATCGCCATACCAACGACGAGCTTGCTGAACTTCTCGGGCTGGACCTTCTTGCGGAAGACGATCCCGATTGGGTTCCACCGCCGCCTAGAGCACATACTCCAGAATAGAAACTGACTTTGTGATTAAACGTATTAAAGGATATTCAAGGTTGAATATCCTTTAATACGTTTAATTCATGTTTCGACCACAGCCTCACAATTCTTCTTTCCTCATTTCCGATAGAACAAATTCAGCAAGTGGCTGAATGTTTCGATTTACGGATGCCTCCTCAAGCACTTCCATATATCGTGTTCGGTTCTCAAGGTGGATAATCGTCCACGGATAACCGCCACTTGCCAGCATCGTGTTCATTAAAAATCTTCCCAACCGACCGTTACCATCTGCGTAGGGATAGATAAAAACGAACATAAAATGCCCGAGTACCGCTCTTACTGCAGGGTGTGCCTCGTCAGACAACAGTTCAAAAAAGGTTTCCATACCATCAATAAGCGCATGATTCGGCAGCGGAATATGTCGTGATCCTCGTATAAAAACAGGACTTCTGCGATAACCAGCGAGTGTGGAGGGCGGTATCAGTCCTGACCGTACGGCAGGCGAGAAGAGAGCTTGAAGCCAGTCATGGTGGGACAGGCGAATCGTATCCACCACCTCTTTCCCTTTGAGAATTTCACCAACGGCCGCTTTCACCAACTGAAAAGCTTCGAAATATCCGCTTGCAGCCATGGCGTCTATATTGGCGCGATCGGTTGGGTCGCTGTCAGGATTCAAGCGGCCGATGCGAATATTTTCAATCAATTCTGGTGTGACTTGATATCCTTCTATAGAAAGAGAGTGGTATGCATCCTGGACGTATTTCTCGTCTAGCCTGGCCAGGTAGTCATCAGGATTTATGGCTATGCCTGGCGGTGAAGTAAAAACCGATTCCGCGGTGGCGCGCATGTCCGCCCACATCCACTGGAGTCTTGCTATATATGGGGATGTCATCCGAGTGAGTGAAATCGAAGCTGAAAGTGGTTTAGTAAAAGGGTTGGTCTCGCGGATATCGTAACCGGCATTTCGCATCGAATTCAGGATTCTGTTTGCCGCAGCGTCATCACGGATAGACCGAAAAGCGCCAGCAATCCGGCCTGCAATCGTGCCAGAGCATCAGCAAGTTTTTCCGCGGGTGTGGCGATAATAGCACATCCTATTTATTATTTTTGTAATATACACGATTTCGTACATTTAGTCTAGTTTATTGTTGTACGTTTTCTCTAGTTTAACGATGTGTATTTTCTCTAGTTTATTGCAAAAAAATCTATTGAGCTGCCTGCTATGAACTACTTATGATGTCATATTTGAACTCACTAATCAATCGCCACTTCCATTGAGATGGTACTATATTGATGAAACTAAACGACCACAATGTGTTACATATCAAAGGACTTGATTTGAAAAAGAGCAGGTTATCAATTCTGATGAATCATAATTCAGAGTTGAACAGGCAAAAAAATAACCTGTTTCCACTCAACGAAGTGGAAACAGGCTCCATCAAAAGATAGATTTCAATGAAAGGAGGACATGCTGATTTACTATACGAATCCTATTCTCGCAAGAGTTCCCGGCGTTCCACTGCACCTGGTATCGCCTTGCGAACCACTAGAATGCTTCCGTGTGGTATATTATCTCCCAGATAGATTGATCCATAAAAGGAGCTCAATATGAGAAAACCAAATACGCAGAAACCAATGCGTAAAAAAACAGTTGAGATGCCGTCTAATCTGCCCCAGCATAACTTCGAAGAGCCATTTTCCGATCTGTTAACTGCCGGAGAATTGGATGATGCGGATGATGTGCTGGCACTGGCATTGAAAATAGCCATGGATCATGGCGAAAAAGGAGCCCGTCAGTTAGCAGATATTGCCGGCGATGATACTTTCGATGCATATGAGGCCTTCTATGAAAATCTTGACGATTTCTACAGGCTCGATAAACGGTGGGCTGCTCGTGCCAATGCGGTGCTCGTGCTCAGTATGATGCCCCAGCATTCGGGGGCAGTGTTGGATAAGATGCTCGATCAACTTGATAGCGCCGATGAACTTGTAGTGGAGACCTTGCCAGCATATTTTGCGAATGTGGGTGAACCGGCATTGAAGCCGCTCATCGAAGTATTGAGTGATACCGAAGAACAGGACGACACCCGTGCAACTGCAGCGGACTGTCTGGCTGAAATTGCAGTACGCCATCCGGACAAGCAGGATTCAGTTATTTCTGTTTTGCAGGCGCAATTAATCAGAGCAGAAGATGAACCCTCGTTAAATACTCAGCTCGTTTCGGCGCTGCTTGATCTAGGCTCTGTTGATTCGATTCCAATAATTTTTAATGCGTTTCGTTCAGGTCTTATCGATCCTGAGCTGCTCAGCATCGATGAAGTGGAAGCCCACCTCAAAATCATAGCGAATCCACCAATAGACCGTCTGGCAATCTATGAGAAATTCGGTTATGATCCAGATGAAATGGATAGCATGCATTCGCCTGATGCTATGGATGATATAGAGGAATCGGATAGTTCGATAGCAGGAGTGCCGTATATAGGGGAGGTAAAGGCAGGGCGCAACGATCCGTGCCCATGCGGAAGCGGGAAAAAGTATAAAAAATGCTGCGGATCGGCTGTCTAGCTGAATAGCGAACGAGCATACTGGATATCTTCGGCTATGAGGCGATCGACGGACGCTTCATCTGTATACTCTGCAGTCAGGCAAATAGTACCGGAATAGTTTCGGCGTTTCAGTTCTGCTGCAACTCTATCCCACTGTGCTCTGCCCTTGCGGCCGGTAGTCCAATAAGATTCCCATTTTGCTGTCTCCGCCTCCGGTCCATTTACCTGCCGCCAATAGGCGCTCTTCAGGTTTACCATACACAGGTGTGACCAGACGATGTCGATAGCAGTCTCGGGCTGTTCGCCTTCCAGTCCGTTATGGCCTGCATCCCACACCAGGCCGATCTGTTTTGGATTGAACTTTTCTGCAAGATATCGAAGTCCCATGGCGTTACAGACATCGCGGCTGCCATAGTGATTCTGCAGTCCGAGCATAACGCCATGTTTCTCCAGCAGTGGGACAAGCGCGTCGAATTCCTTTTGCAGGCGGCTTATACCGTCTAGGTAGCCTTCCTCTTCTCGAGTTCCCACACAGATGCGGATGACGGGAATTCCATTTTCAGCACAGGCCGCCATCGTTTTTTCATCCGTCGGCCCTGCGATACTTCCAATGATGAGGCCCAGTTCGGCCAGGATGGACACTGCTTTGGGAAGCTCCGTGGTTATGTTATCCGGCGTAACTGGATAGCCGGGCCGTACAGGGAGTTCGACTCCGTCGAAACCCAGCTTCGAAATATGCTCAGCAAGTTCCGGAAGGCCAAGCTTCCAGGGCTTATTGAAAACTGTAAATTTGATTCCACTGGGCGGCATTCACAAATCTCCTATCCGTTCAATAAGTCCATCGCTAAAATTTTATCTGCCACTTCCATTGTTTTGATCGCATCACTGAAACGGCTGGATGGCAGTCCTCCGGTTTTCACGCAGTCTATAAACTCCCGGTTCTTCGCCTGGAAACCACCATACACGTAATTTTCACTGCTTCCCGACACTTCTTTCGTATCAAACCAAACACCTGCGGTATCTCCGTCCGCATAGAGAACGCCTTTACCCTCATGTTCTGCCTCTGCGCAGATATGCGGTGCATGAATCTGCACACGGAAAATGCGCCGTCCGCTCGTCCAGCTATTCAGGAGAACTCCTGTCGATCCATTGTCGAATCGAAGCAGCGCCGCAAAAAAATTCAGGTCCGGGACTTCAAGCCGTCTGGTGATACTCTTAATTTCTACTACCTCGCCGCCGCACATCCATCTTAGTGTGTCGATGGCATGGACGCCATCGTCCATCATATGGTCGCGCGGACCGAGCATCGGATCAGGATTGCATTTGTAAAATTCACAAACGGCATGAGTAACCGGGCCGCGTTCGAGGCATGCGGTGTGGAGCTGTTTCACCATAGGGCAGCTTCGCCGCTGGAAGCTGACCTGGGTTATACATCCGTTTTTCTCGGCGAGGTATTCCAGATTGCGGGCCTGATGAACAGATAATCCCATTGGCTTTTCAATATAGAGATTGTTTCCGTTTTCAAGCAGCCATTGCCACACCGGATACATTACATCCGGATTCCCGATGGCATAGACTGCGTCCGGCTGAAGCTCCTGAACTACAGATTGGAAATCATTTATCTGGTCGCAAAGATATCGGCCGGATACGTTGTATTTGTCTGCGGTATTCTTCAGCCGATCGGGATGGAGCTCGCATATTCCCACTATATCGACATCATCAAATGAGTTCAGCGAAGGATAGTGAACAGCGTTAGCCATGCCACCAGCGCCAATCATTAATACACGAACACGATCAATCGGCATAAGAACAGTCTCCTAATACGCCCCATCTTTTTCCGTTGGAATTTTATCTTCGTTATCACTGCTGTCGTCATGTACTTCCAGAACACCTTCAGCAAGCCACTGAGAGTGCAGTTCGCAGACGATCTCACCGGATTGTATCGAGGGATCTTTCTGAATGGTTTCCAGCAGCTTTTTCTGATCAGCGGACCTCAGCAGCATTATTCCCAGAGTCTTATCCGAATTCTGAAACGGCCCGGCTACAGCAAGAACACCGGTTTTCGATAGCGCTCTCAAGCTTCGCCCGAATCCTTCGATGGTATTCGCCTGGATTTTGAATTGAGATTTTTTCCAGTTCGGACCCCTTTTTACTATTCCTAATGTGTACTCTTTCATCTTAAAAGGAGTATTAGGTTCATGCAGTTTATTTTTATCTGCCAGCCACGGATAGTATTCCAGAGCGAGATAGTTGTTTTGAACAAAGGGATCTGGCAGAAATCCTTCTTTAATCGTATCCACATTCCTTGTAGTCAGAACGACCATTCCTCGGATAACTCCATTATCCCCAAGCGGACCGGCAGTCAGCAGCTTCCCAAGATCATGCAGCCTCATAAAATTCGCCAGGTGAGCCTGCAGCATCTTGTCCGCTTCCGCTTTGTGGAGCGGAGTCTTATTGGACCCGGTATTCAGAAATATCCAGGTAAGCCCATCTCTTTCTTTCGCCTCTGACGTGCCGCAAGATAATAGTATAAGCAATCCAAAAAATACGAACGAAGCCGATAATTTCTGCATGTTTCGCTCCATTAGGCTGATTAATATTGCAGTATTAGGACGTTCTATAT
>JBBRDM010000132.1:0-16019 GCA_038203935.1 Chthonomonadales bacterium | reverse complement strand
TATTCGGCACGGTCGCGTTTGCAGGTTTTATATTTGTGCTGGTTGGCGGGGTATGGTATTGTGGTCGAGGCGTACTTTAGGGCACATTGAGCGCCGGTTCGCTGCTCGCATTCCTGATGACCGTCACGATCATAAGCGGTCCCATGAGTTCTCTGGCAATCCAGTATGCGCGTTTGCAGCGGGCCGTCGGCGCAGCAGACAGGCTGTTCGCAATTCTGGATGATCCCATGGAGCAGCCAGATCTTCCCGATTCGGTGGAATTCCCGTCAGGCGAAGCCCACGTCGACTATTCGGAAGTCTGTTTCAACTATAATCCAGAAACAGCCGTTCTTCGTAATCTTACACTTGGCATTCCGGCTGGTAAAATCACGGCGCTGGTTGGGCCGAGCGGCTCCGGAAAAACGACCGTTGCTTCCCTGCTCTACCGGTTTTACGAGATTCAGTCTGGCTGTATTCGCATCGATGGGGTGCCGCTAAACAGCATTCGCCGCACGGAGCTGCGTAAGAATATCGGTCTGGTGCCTCAGGAACCAATTCTTTTTAACGGAACGATATATGAAAATATTCGTTATGGCCGCCTGGAGGCTTCGGAAAAAGAGATTGAAGAGGCGGCAGCTGCGGCAAATGTGGCGGAGTTTGTAGAGTCGATGCCGGATAGATACCAGACTATGATCGGAGAGAAGGGAATGACTCTTTCCGGCGGGCAGCGCCAGCGGGTTGCTATCGCGCGCGCCATTTTGAAAGATCCCCGAATCCTGATTCTGGATGAGGCGACCTCAGCGCTGGATACCCAGTCCGAAATGCTGGTACAGGAGGCGCTGGAAAGACTGATGCATGGCCGTACCACCATCGTTATTGCGCATCGGCTGACTACTATTCGCAACGCAGATCAAATCGCTGTACTGGATGCAGGGTGCATCGTGGAAACTGGCACACATGAAGAGCTTATAGCACTTGGTGGCCGTTACGCCACCCTCCACGATATCGGTGTGACTGCCTAAATTTTGACAGGGAGGCTGGGATGAAAAATTTTCGATACGCTTATGAATCTCTGTGATTCAAACGGTCGGAATCTTTCACACCCAGGCTCGCATAGATCTCGCGAGTGGCGGAAGATCTGTTGAGCGTATAGAAATGAATACCTCGTACTCGGTTGTCGATCAGGTCGCGGCACTGTTCCGCTGCCCACTGAACCCCTACTTTTCGTACATATTGCGGATCTTCATCACACCTTGCTATCGCGCGGAGCAGCCTGGCAGGGAATCGGCAACCTAGCGCCAGTTCGGACATTCGTTTGAGGCCGGCGCTGGATGTAACCGGCATAATTCCAGCCAGAATCGGCACTTTGATTCCCGCGAGTTCACAGCGCTCTCTAAAATCGAAAAAGTCGTGGTTATCGAAGAATAGCTGCGTCGTGATATAGTCCGCGCCAGCATCAATTTTTGCCTTCAGGTAGTCCATTTCCTGCAGCCTGTTCGGCGTAGCGGGGTGCCCTTCAGGGAATCCAGCGACTCCGATCCCGAAGCCTCTTGAATCAGGATGATTTCCACTCTCGTTGAATTTTTTTATATATCGGACGAGATCGGCAGCATGCTGAAAATAGTCGCTGCTGCGATCATAGTTTGCCATGGCCCGAGGAGGGTCACCCCCGACGGCTAGAATATTAGAGATCCCATTCTCTGCATATTTCTGAATAACTTTCCGAACTTCTTCTTCAGAATGGCATACACAGGTGAGATGGGGAACCGGATCGCACGTGGTGGTCTGTTTAAGCCGAAGCACCAGATCGTTGGTTCGATCCCGAGTAGAGCCGCCTGCCCCGTAGGTAACCGACACGAAGGATGGCCTCAGCGATTCCAATTCGCTGATGTTTTTATAAAGCATTTCAGCCGCCTCATCTGTCTGCGGAGGAGAGAATTCAAAGCTGAAAGTGATGCTGTGTTTTTCGAAAATGTCTGTAATGTGCATAATTGTAAAATTTCTTAAGTATTTTTACCGTATTGTGGATTAACTAGAATTATACCAGAGTAGTTGTAAAACCTCAGGTTTGAGGTTATAATTATCGGTGCACATCTGGTTCACAACAGGAGTAAGCGACTTGACTGTAACAAAACGCGTCCAGGCGATTTCCACCTACCTGCTCATCCTCATAGCAATTTCTCACATTTCAAATGCTGTTTTTTCACAATCTTTAGCGCTCGAAAATCTTCATTGGACGGATTTGTCCGGTAAGAGCTATGCGGCGGCTGACCTTCGTGCAGATAAAGCGACCGTATTCTTATTCACATCCACACAATGCCCTGTCTCGAACAGCTATATTCCCCGTATAAACCGGCTTGTCAGCAGTTTCACAAAGCGCGGCGTGCAATTTTTTTTGGTGAATTCTAACCAGGAAGATTCTATGGAGGCTGTTCGGAAATATGCTCAGGAAAGAGCTATTCCGTGTGCTGTCGTTAAAGACAAAGGCACGGAAATCGCCGATGCGCTTGCCGCCGACTCCACCCCAGAGGCAGTAGTCCTGGATTCGGATGCAGTGGTTCGTTATCGTGGAAGGATAGATGATAACACGGATATAGAGAAAGTGATTCGCCATGACCTGAAGGATGCGCTGACGGCGCTGCTGGAGGGCAAACCGATAGTGCGCTCCAGAACCCTGGCCGTCGGCTGTTCGATTTTTCGTGATAAAACGGTAAGTTCGGAAGCAGCTTCCGGCAGCCCAACCTATTCCCATGATGTCGCTCCAATCCTTTTTGCACGATGCGTCAGCTGCCACCGGCCTGGAGAGAGCGGTCCGTTTTCCCTGACCACCTACCAGCAGGCCAAAACATGGTCCGCTGCCATCAAACAGTATACGGTGCGCAGGGTGATGCCGCCGTGGAAACCGGTGAGCGGATTTGGTGATTTCCAGGATGAGCATTCATTAACGGATTCACAGATTGCGATTCTAAGCAAATGGTCCGATTCCGGTGCGCCGTTAGGGGATTCTTCATCGGTGCCTGTGCTGCCAAAAAAAGCCGTTTCGAATGGATGGAAGTTAGGCGCTCCCGACATCATCCTCCAGCCTAAAGGCCCCTATCACCTTTCCCCGGAAGGCAAAGACGTCTATCGTAACTATGTATTTCCGCAGGAGTTTACCCAGGATAGGTATATTCGCGCCGTCGAATTTAAGGATGATAACCGCGCTATTGTGCATCACATCGTCGTCTATATCGACCGGAGTGGAATGTCGTCTACGCTGCAGAGTAAGGACAAAGAGCCAGGTTACACGGTATCAGGAACAGGAATTGGAGTCGGCATTGAAGATACAGTCTGGATGACGTTGTGGGCTCCCGGAAGTAACACGCTGCGTACATTTCCCGCTGGCTCTGCCTATAAAGTGCCTGCCGGGGCGAGACTGGTATTGCAGGTCCACTACCATAAGACTGGGAGAATTGAAACAGACCAGAGCAAAGCCGCGATCTACTTCACGCCTGCGAGTTCGGTGAAGCAAGAGATCAAAATGGAGCCGATAGTCAATACCTATTTCAAGCTGGAACCTGGTAAATCGGGACTGGATGTGGATAAAAGCTACCATGTGCAGCGAAATATCCATATTTGGGCAGTTATGCCCCATATGCACATGCTGGGCAAAGAGATGAAGATGGTGGCGACTCTTCCAGACGGCCAACAGATTCCGTTGATCTATATCAACGACTGGGATTTCAACTGGCAGGATTTATATCGTTTTAAAAATCCTATCGCGCTGCCTAAAGGCTCCCGAATCGATGTTACTGCAGTCTTCGATAATTCCGAGCAGAATCCTCGCCAGCCTTCACATCCTCCCCGGCTGGTTCGCTGGGGTGAACAGAGCACGGATGAGATGTTCATAGGATTCTTTCAGTATACGGTCGACAAAGTGCAGCCAAAGAAGTGACTACAGCTTCCGCCGCCTATGTAAAAAATAATTTTTACGATGGAAGTACAGGGAGAAACAGGGTATTGGCTACCTGTTTTTCATGAGGAATGAGCGCCTCTATGGCGATTAGAGTAAGAAATACCTCGACGAGCATGAGCGTATTTAGCGGCGCGAGAGCAACTGTTGGTCAGAGGAACTTGCAGAGACCCTCTCCCAGAAGGAACGAGCTTCTGGGAGAGGGTTTGAGGTGAGGTTAATTTATGGTGAAACGTGCACCTTGAACGTAGCCTTCTTGGACGGTTTGATTCCGTAGACGTCGCTGACCGTTAAAGTTGCGGTATAGTCTCCAGATCGAATATAGGTATGCCGCACTGCACGGCCCTCTCCTTCGTCCTGAATGCCATCGCTTTCATCAAAATCCCAGCTATACTTAAGCGGTGTGCTTCCTCCGGAAGCTGTAGCATAGTATTGACCAGAAGCATTTCTTTGCACCACTTTTTCGGTTAAGGGGGAGATGCTGATAGGTGTAGCATCTACGTTGATTCGAATCTGGCCAAGGTAAATGGTCGCAGGATTGTCACCGAAAATTCGTATCTCTTTGATTTGAGGCGAGGAAGCTGCCAGCCCTGGAATACTTACCACCGGGATATGCAGGAGTTTCCACTGTTTATCTGTGGTTCCAGAGGCGATCGGCATGAGGAACTCTGTAGTTTTTCCATCTGCCATAACCATAGCTACCCGAATGTTCTGAAGACGCTGCTCGGGCTTGTATCGGTTATTGCGGTTCTGCTGGTTGTTATTCTGCCCATTTGCACCCGTGCCTGTGCGTCCGATACCGCCAATGCCACCTGCTCCTCCGAGGCCGCCAATACCGCCAGGGCCGCCAATGCCTCCCTGACCCCCAAATCCGCCTCGACGGCCGCTTCCACCAATACTGCCGCCGCCGAAACCACCCTGACCACCACCGGCAAATCCACCAATACTACCCCCGCCGAAACCACCCTGACCGCCACCAGCAAATCCGCCCCTAAAACCGCCGCCTATTCCATTCGCACCTGGAACTGCCGGCGGAAGAATCGCGAATTCCATGTAGGCGTTTTTGTCGTTTACATACGCCCCTATATCTACCGGGTTCGTAAACATAAGATCCGCGCCTTGATACAGCCCATGGGTCACGATTTTGAACGACTGATTTCCGCTGTAGCTAAACTGTTTGTCCTCATCGACGGAACCACTGCCCCAGCTCGTCGCTTTAATACCTGAGGAAGATGCTGACCCCCCATGAAATATGGCCATACCTGTAGTATTTTGGGCACCGGCGCCGGAGAGTGACAGCAGGCTGACTGCCCCAAGGGACAACCCTGCAGATAAAATACGAGTTAAATATTGGGGAAAAACAGAAGATTGGTATCCCTGTTTTTTTCGTGAACTATCGATACACATAATCGACTCCTCCAGAGAGAATGGAACTCGCTCAGAATGCGGGTTTCACTTGTAATGGTTAATTTGTGGGGAAACCTATACTCAGATTTGACGAATTGAGCAGAACTTAAGTTACTCAAACATCGGGTTTGTTACCGGCTTCTGCATACTGGCAAGCCTCAGATCAGCAAACGATGGTACCTGAATGGTATGGATACCAATGGCCAATCCTGTGGCGCTGTCGACATCCAGAAGCACTGCACTCAGCTGCGCATCACCATCCGCCACTTCAAATCTTGCTGGCAGACTGGTGAGAAAGCGTGGGATTACAATCTCCCGTTTCATCCCAATTATAGAATCTACCGGCCCCGTCATACCAACATCGGTGAGATAGGCTGTGCCGAGAGGCAGGATTCTTGCATCAGCAGTCTGAACGTGCGTGTGCGTGCCAACTACTGCGCTCGCACGCCCATCCACATAAAATCCAAAGGCAATCTTTTCCGAAGTGGCTTCTGCGTGAAAATCTATTACAGAAATTAAGGTTTCTGCGCGAATTTTCTCCAGAATAGAATCTGCAGCACGGAAGGGATCGTCCACATTTTCCATGAATGTCCTGCCCTGCAGGGATACCACTCCGACAGATCCGGCACTGCAATGGTAGACACCCCACCCCTTGCCTGGAACTCCTGGCGGGAAATTGTGCGGGCGAAGAATACGTGGTTCTTCGTCCAAATAGGGAAAAATATCCTTTTTACCCCAGGCATGATTACCCAGTGTAATTACATCCGCTTCGCATCGATTTAAGAATGTATCTGCAATATCAGGGGTGATTCCGATCCCAGCCGCAGCATTCTCGCCATTTAATATTACAAAATCGACCTTATATTCGGAGCGCAGACGTGGAATCCACTCTTGCGCAGCCAGCCTGCCTGGCTTGCCAACCACATCACCGACCATCATTATGCGCATAGTACGGCTTTTAACTTTCTTATGTTCTAATCCTAATTTACTCTCCCCATCGTACAGGATGCTTGTGATGGAGAAAGTAAAAAATTAAGTTTTTCCCCCGGTTTGGGCGGAGCGCCAGGAGACCGAACATGCTACTTGGCAAATCCAACTGCACGAGTTTCCCGTATTACTGTAATCTTAATCTGGCCAGGGTATTCCATTTCCTCTTCAATGCGCTTGGCCATATCATGCGCCAGTTTCATGGAAGCGAAATCATCCAGTATTTCAGGTTTAACAATAATACGCACTTCTCTGCCGGCCTGAACCGCGAACGTTTTCTCGACGCCCTCAAAGCTGTCCGCAATCTCTTCCAGCTTCTTGACTCGTTTGACATAGGTTTCGAGCGTTTCTCTGCGAGCGCCTGGCCTCGAAGCGGACATCTGATCGCCGCAGATTACGAGAATTGCTTCCACAGTTGTCGGCTCGACATCGTGGTGATGTGCTTCGGCAGCATGCACCACCGCTTCCGGCTCTTTATTTCTTCGCAGAATTTCGCCTGTGATGAGAGCATGCGGCCCTTCGATTTCGAAATCGACCGCTTTACCCAGGTCATGAAGAAGCCCTGCCCGCTTGGATATCCAGACATCCGCGCCTACTTCACCGGCCAGCATGCCGCAGATGTGCGATACCTCGATGGAGTGGTTGAGCACGTTCTGGCCAAAGGAAGTTCGGTATTTCATTTTGCCGAGCAGATGCACGACTTCGGGCGCGAGGCCGGTCAGGCCGGTTTCCAGGACTGCGCGTTCCCCGGCTTCCTGCACCCGAATTTCGACTTCCGCCTGCGCTTTTTTTACAATCTCTTCGATTCGTCCAGGGTGAATACGACCGTCAACGATAAGATTAGTGAGCGCGATTCGGGCAACTTCCCGCCGAACAGGATCGAAACCGGATAATACCACCGCTTCGGGAGTATCATCGATGATCAGGTCGACCCCTGTCAGCGTTTCAAAAGCGCGGATATTTCGGCCTTCACGACCAATAATTCGCCCTTTCATTTCATCGTTCGGCAGAGGTACCACAGAAACCGTAGTCTCCGAAGTCTGATCTACGGAACACCGCTGAATGACATCCGTAACTATTCTGCGGGCCCGTCGTTCCCCATCTCTGCGGGCAGATTCTTCAATCTCCCGCATGAGTTTGGCAGCATCGTGCCGGCTGTCGTCTTCCACAGTTTTCAGAAAAAGCGCGCGGGCTTCATCAACGGTTAGGCCTGCTATTTTTTGCAGTTCATTTTTCTGCTTTTCGAGAAGTGTTTTAAGTTCTTCCCGGCTGGTAGAAATTTCTGTTTGTATCTCTTGAACTTTGCGTTCTTTACTCTCCATTCCTTCGGTGCGGCGGTCCAGACTTTCTTCTTTTTGTGCCAGTCTTCGCTCTAACCTCTGGATTTCGGCTCGTTTCTCCCGGTTTTCGTTTTCTACATCGGTACGTAGTTGGTAAGCCTCTTCTTTAGCTTCCAGCAGCGCCTGCCTTCTGGAGGATTCCAGATCTTTCTGAGCATCCTCTTTCAGGCGTTTTGCTTCTGTGAGCTGAGACTGTACCTCATCTTGCACGCGGGCCTTTTCCCGCTCAAGCATCGGGTGAATCAAGAATCGGTTAGATAACACCACGGTAACCGCGGCGACTAAAATAAATTCCAGAAAGTAGTATAGTTGTTGTGTCAATCCCTCACCTCCAGGTAATCAGGCATCAAAATGGGCTTGCCTTATTCCCAGGGCTGAGCGAGGGTTCAGGTTTGCGGTCATACCGGCCACTCTCCGGTTGGACGCAGCACTTGTAGTGATTATGTGCGTTGTGAAATCGTTGAGTTCGACCTGAATTGGTATGAAATACCGCTTACCAGTGACTGGCAGAAAGGATGCGCCAGCTTATCCGACAGATTAATAGTACACTATATCGAATAGATTACTCTTCATTCTCCACAAGCTGCTTTAAAACCTTCGTGATTATATTAAATGCAAAACCTCTTCTTTGCAAAAAGCCCGATAGCTTCTGCTTTTCTGCCGGTGAGAGTTCTATATGGCCAGAATCTGAGATCAGGCTCCTCGTTTTCGATTTGAGCGCACCACGGGCCCGTTCTATCTCTGCCTCGTCCTCTGTATTTGCCAGGGCAGCATCTACATCCTCTCGTTTTAATCCGCGTTGAGATAGTTCTCTTGCCAGGCGCGATTTTCCATATAGTTTACGGTCTGCCCGATCTTCCACCCATCGCTTCGCGAACTCTGCATCGTCCACCCAGCCTCGGGCTCGAAAATCTGCGAGGACTGCTTCAATGACGGTATCTGGAAAATCATCTTTTCGCAAACGGCGAACTATCTCCGTCTCGCTGCGCGCCGCATATCCGAGAAATTTGAGAGCTTTTTCGCGGGCTGCTTCTAATAGGGTTGTATCAATCGGGTTTTTCGAACACATAGTTTCTTAAACTTCACGCTTTGGAGGACCCACAGATTTGCGCAGCACAAGTTCGGTCTGGAATATTTCCATGGCATTTTCTGCGTCAGCCGGCGTACCACGATCAGAAGGCTGTTCAGGTTGAGCGAGATCAATTTCACCGCGGATCATCTTTATAAGCACTTCCACCGCTCGCCGCCCCATCTTACGAAAAGGCTGCCGTACGGTGGTGAGGGGAGGCGATGTAATTCTAGCCATTAGGGTATCGTCGAATCCTACTACTGAGATATCCTCCGGCACACGAAGATTGGCATTGTATAGCCCGTCGAGGCATCCCGACGCGATGGTATCACTCGCACAGAAAACAGCTGTAGGAAAAGGCTGTGGCATCCGCACCTGCAGCATTTCGGTAATGCAGGAATATCCTGAACGGGAACTGTATTCTCCCGCTATTACCAGATTTGCATCATAGGCTATATTCGCTTCTGCAAGTGCGCGCCGGTACCCCTGCAGTCGCAGCTGTGCTTCGAGCAGATTATCTGGAGCAGCTAGATGAATGATTCTTCGATGCCCCTGTTCGATCAAGTGCCGAACGATAGAGTAAGCGCCGCCTTCATTATCAACGCTCAAGTTGTATGAGTTCTGAAGAATATAGTTGCTGTGCATCGATACAAAGGGAGTATGTTTTGGGAGCTTTTCATTAAATTCTGCAGTAAAGTATGGGGCGATTAATATCATTCCATCCACTCTGCTGTCGCAAAACTGAAGTATCTTTTGTTCGTCCTTCTGCCAGTCCGATATAGAATAGACCGTAGTTATTTGTTCGTGTACGGCAGATTCCTCTAATATACCATTCAATCCTTCGAGGAAGTAGAGATTCACCTCTCCGAAATCGATAGCGGCCACGACTCCTATGCTTTCCATCCGCCTTCGGCTGAGTCCATGTGCTACAGCATTGCGCCGATAACTCAGTTTTTCGGCAGCCTCGACCACCCTGGCATGGGTTGCCTGTGAAACCCGCGTCGACGAGGTAGCGCCATTCAGCACTACCGAAGCGGTCATTGCGCTGACGCCTGCTTGAAGCGCAACATCTTGTAAAGTGGCAGCATTACTTCTTCTCATATAACTATTATATCAAACAATTAGATTAATCAAGCAGTTATTACGCACAGCTTAACGAAATAATAATATTCCAATAACAAAAATTTAACGATAAATTTGAAAAAATTTATCGTTAAATCATTGTAAATTTCAAAATGATACGTTATAATAGCCTCAATGATGCAAATCAGGGTAGTACTGTTCGGGCAATATCAGTTCGGTGCTCTCATCAATAACAGGATTGAGAACTGCTCGAAATGAGTACATAGGTTGAGAATAGCGGATGAGCCCTATCTCGCCTAATTATCATGAGTTTAAATACTCAATAAAGGAAAAGAAGATGAATCAACGTAAGTCCGCATTTACACTCATCGAGCTGCTAGTTGTTATTGCAATTATCGCCATCCTCGCAGCCATCCTATTTCCGGTTTTCGCGCAGGCTCGCGAAAGCGCCCGCAAGATTTCCTGCGTTTCCAACTTGAAAGAGGTAGGCCTCGCAATCCTGATGTATGCTCAGGACTATGATGAGACATATCCTTACGTCGGCGGCAATAACAATCCGGTTGACCCCTCTACTCCCTTCGGTAACCAGACTTGGGTATACAACGACATCGTCGTAAAGATCCAGAGCTATGTGAAGAGTTTCGATGTGTTCTTCTGTCCAGATCGATCGAAAACAGTTAACGCCAGTGGTGATTTCTGCGGCCCAAGCACAGATCCCAATGCGAAACCTCAGTTTGTATGGGGTTATGGATACAACTGGAGCAGCGGCTATAGCGACCATCCCAAACCAGATAGTCTGTGGAATAAAGGCGATGGCTGCGTAGGCCCAGCAATCTCTGCACCTGGTACTGATCTTGATGGAGTTCTTCCAGGGAATGCATTAGCCTTTGTCAATCAACCTGCACAATTTGCAATGCTTGGTGACACTGGTGATACTCCACGTCAGACCCTGCATACAAGAGTCTATGATACACGCTGTAACCCATCCAGCGGATGGAATGCCGACTTGCCCACAGGTTCACGCCATGGTGGAAGCATCAATAACTTCTGCTTCGGTGATGGCCATGTCAAGGGCTTCCGAATGAACCTCACTCTGGTCGACCCATACAACGACGGTGTAACAACTCCGGCAGTCTTCCCGAACCGATACTACCTGAGCGCAACCTGGAATGGCACCGATCACTCCCCGTAGTACTATTCAGTTATCCACACGCTACACAGCACACAAATCAAGACACCTCCAGCAGCCATTGCTGGAGGTGTCTGTGAAAGCAGGCATCCATTTATGATGAACTCAAAACAGCCCATGAGAAACACTAGACGTTTGATTGTATCGATTCCGATTATTGCACTCTGCTTTCTCACCGCAGTCAGTGGCTGCAAAGAAGAAAGAGTAGCGTCTCCAAACGAAAAAACTGCTCCTCCCGCTACGGCTCCGGGGTCAGATGTTGCGAAAGATCGTAAATAAGTATAGAACTACCAAGAATTACATGCCAAAGTATAAATCGCCCCATTTAGCAGGGCGATTTATACTTTTGGTAGCCTTTTCTAATTTCATAAAACTAATATCTTATCTCATAAGCACTAGTATTGAATGAGAGGAGTGGTATTAGACTATGTCATGATGATCGGTTCAAATTCTACCTCGGACTATTAATTAGAATTCCATACATGCTGCTCATATTCGTACACATTCTGATTTCGCTGTATTACGGCTGCAAGGAACGAAGATCTGTATCTCTATACAATATCTGTGTATCTACACAAGAAACTGCGGCTCCTGCACATGCATTGTGGTTAGACATAGAGAATGCGCATTTTATGACCGTTGATCAGATCATGTTTACAGGCGCAGCGGCTGCGTTTCGCGATGAACTGCCTTCATGAGGGTATTACAGCAGCGAACAAGAACGAAAATCACCTGGCTGTAAAGCTGCCAGGTGATTTTCGATAGAAGATGAAAAATTCTATTTTCGCGGCGGGCCGGTAGATTTTCGAATCACAAGTTCTGTCTGAAATGTATCGGAAAGCATCTGCGGATAGTCAGACTGTTCGGCATCCAGATTAGTATGTTGTTCGTTCTCCGGTTCCAGTTCCCAACGAATCATCTGTACCAGCACATCCACTGCCCTTCTCCCCATTTGTCGGAACGGCTGGCGTACCGTGGTAAGATTTGGAGAGGTGATACGGGCCATCAATGTATCGTCGAAACCCGCCAACGAGATGTCATCCGGCACTCGAAATTGTGCAGAAGTCAAACCTTCGATACAGCCAGAAGCAATCGCATCGCTCGCACAGAATATTGCTGTTGGGAACGGATCCGGTCTGATACCCTGCAGCAGCTGACTTGCGCGCACAAATCCTGAATTAAAACTGTACACCCCATCCAATACCAGCCTGCTATCGTAAGGGATGCCAGCTTCGTACAGCGCCCTGCAATACCCCTGCTTTCGAAGCTGCGCTCCAGTCAGATCATTCGGCCCTGCGAAATGCATAATGCTATGGTGCCCGAGATCTATCAGGTATTTTACTATAGCGTAGGCACCTGCTTCTTCGTCGACTCCAAGATTATATGTATTCTCCATAGCGATATTGCTATGGATCGATACTGATGGAGTGTGTCTGGGCAGTTTCGCTGCAAATTCATGCGAGACGAACGGCGCTATCAGGACTAATCCATCTACACGACCATCACAAAACTGAAGTATTTTGCGATCGTCTTTCTGCCAGCTTGATATTGAAATAATAGTCGTATTTTGATCATGCTCTGCAGCAGCTTCTAGTATTCCATTCAAAACTTCCAGAAAATAGAGATTGAGTTCGCCTCCGTCGATGCTGGCAACAACCCCGATACTATCCATCCTCCTGCGGCTAAGGCCGTGCGCTACCGCGTTTCGGCGATAGCTCAGCTTTTCTGCAGCTATGATAACACGGTCGCGCGTCGCCTGAGACACGCGCGATACCGACGTGGTACTGTTGAGCACCATCGAAGCGGTCATAGCGCTTACTCCAGCTTCTAGTGCGACATCGTGTAAGGTCGGTGCGATAGCTCTTCTCATGCATCTATTATAACAAAGAAACTTGCTTAAAACTATAACAATCGCATAATTTAACCAAATAATCGCTAGTTTTTAAAAAATTTTAACGCTAAACGTAAAATTTTAACGTTAAACTATTGTTTTATTCAGAAGTTTACGTTATAATGACTTCGATGATGCATATCATTATTCCGCTAAGCGAACAGTTTCAATCCACATGCTATCTTAAAATTTCTGGATGATATCTGCTAATAAGGCGTGAATGAGGAGCGAGATTTATTTCCGGAGCTGGCTCCCCACAAACATCCGCGAGCATGAGACTCGAAAAGGAAGAGAAGATGAATCAACGTAAAACCGCTTTCACACTTATTGAATTGCTTGTAGTTATCGCCATTATTGCCATTCTAGCCGCAATTCTATTCCCAGTATTTGCACAGGCCAGAGAAAAAGCGCGAGCAGTCAGTTGTCTGTCCAATGGAAAACAAGTTTCTCTTGGTCTCATTATGTATGTTCAGGACTACGACGAGTGCTTCCCCATGTCGAGCTGGTGGGGAGATTTTGTAAATGACGGGCATCATGGATGGGTGAACCAGGTAAAACCATATATTAAAAATCTTGACGTTTTTAAGTGCCCAGATGACGGTCTTGGTCTCGTTGGAGCTCCGGTTGGAAATGTATTTTGCGGGGTATTTATCGATTGGGTAGGTAATGCCTATCATGGAGGTTGGAGCGGAAAATTTAACTATGCTCAAGGTCCAATAGGTTACACCGATGGTGGTGATAAGAATTCATGGTTTTGGATGGAGCAAACCGCGGTATCCCTCTCAAAAATGTCGAGACCCTCAGATACAGTATTAATTACAGAAAAATTTGGATCGGATACTACCACCCAATTTACTGGAGCTAACTGCTCAGATGGATGGCCAACTGGCGATGTCATTACTAACGATATGGGAGATTTTGCTCAGGATGCACCAGATGGCACAAGAGATCCAAAAACCGCATACCCATACGGTAGAAATGGCGGCGTATCTGCACATCACAACGACCACGCAAACTTCGCTATGGTTGATGGGCATGTAAAGTCATTTGTTCCATATGCTACGAACCCAGATCCAATAAATCATCCAGAAAACAACATGTGGGATGGCACACGACAATAAGATTTAATCACTTCGGGAGATATCAAAATATTGGTATCTCCCTTAGTCAAGGAACGCACATGAAGATTTCAATCGTCAAAGGTACATTTTTACTGGTGACAGTTTTATTCCTTACAGGATGTAAGGATTCAACTCCGGTCACTAATATGTCCCGAGCAGATCAAGATAAAGCTTTTGCTGGAAACCGTAATCCGAATTTTTTGAAACAGATGCAGGAAAAGTACGCGAAACAGAGTGGCCCTCCCGCAAATTTATCACAACAACCTAAATAATAAGCTAATCCGAAGCTGCTCAACCGATCATATATCACATTTGGATATAACCGGATGCAAATCCAGTATTCAAAATACCCAGCCACGATTCTATCCAGCTGGGTATTTTGAATGCTATTCGGGGCTGCTATTAATCGGAATAAGCAGGGTCTCCTCTTTTAATTCAGGAATAAATGTGAGCGGGCGCAACAGATGCTCTGCGGATAGTGAGCAGGAAGATGCGCGCAGCAGGGTATTGCTGACCTGCTCTCTTATTAATCGCTGTTCCAGCGCCGCTAAGGATTTTATGGCCGCTGCCTGGAGCTGATATTGCGCCTTAGTAATCACTCCTCGATTCACCAGTCTCCTCAGTCGATTCGCAGTCTCTTCATTCCCAATCCGTCCTAATGCCGACACAACAGCCAGCCTGTATTCCAGATTGTCATCGGCTTCTTCTATATCCAGAGCTGTATATAGTATTCCCAAATGGGATCGGTCGAGAAGAAGTCTATCCTCGTGGAGTAGCTGTGGAAGCAGTCCAGTTAAAAGCTCTTGAATTGTTCTGACTTTTGAACGGTAGGAAACGGATAGTGAATCCAGGAGCGGGCCGACTGCGCGCCTATCACAGCACTTTTTCAGCCGATCCAGTGCTCCACTTTTTGTTGAAGGTAAAAGTAAGGTACCGGTAATCAGGCTTAGCAGGCTCATTACGAGGGGAATGGGTTTTGAGTTAGAACTAATGGATGAGAATGCTATCCAGTCAAATAAGAAAAGTACCGCAACCGACCAGGAGAGGCCGCATAAAGCCGCACGAGCAACATACCGGTTGTCCTCTTTTCGCAGCTGCAGCAAAATCGTCTCTATATCGGGCGATTCCTCGTCTTCAATGTTTGATTTTTCAATGGATTGTTTCATCGTAGAATGCCGTGACACAGAATTTGCAATAGTGCGACCTATACATTGCCCCAGTAATCTTCGCGAAATAATGAGACCGGCCTATCCGGATCACCAATAAATGGCCGAAGCACCCATCCCATCTGGATTCCGACGAATGCATAGAGAATACCCCAAAATCGCAGCATCAATTGGTGGCGACGGGCACTTTCCGTACTAAAAAGAGGGACAGTTCCTGAGAACTGCCCCTCTGAGCATGGGTTGTAACCGGTGTTTTGGTTATGGAGTGACTTTCAGATTTGCTGTCTTGGTGTTGAATCCAACGGCTTTGATCACCGCTGTAGCTGCAGAAGTTACGGTAAAGGTTTTTATCGATACCGTTTTGGTCTGCACTCCTGCTGTGAATGTTATCGAAGCAGAAGTTGGATTCGCTACCGCTGGCAGATTGCTGGTGAGCGCAATGGTGAGTGAACTCGCTGCCGGTGATGCCAATGTGATCGTAAGCGTAGAGGATACTCCGCCCTTAACTGTAGTTGGGGAGAGAGTCATCGTTGAGATCGATATTGGCTTGACGGTGAGGTTCACCGATTTGCTGACTGCCCCAAGTGTCGCCTTGATGGCCGGTACTTGCTGCGCAGAAACCCCATGCGAAGTCACAGTGAAGGTCGCAGTTGATGCGCCTGCCGCCACTACCACACTGGCGGGTACGGAAGCCGCTGAGGAGATACTGCTGCTCAGTGTTACCGTTGTGTTCACCGCAGCTTTACCCGTCAAGGTAACGGTGCCTGTGCTGTTCTGAACGCCGCCAATCACTGTGGTGGGAACCAGAGCCAGTGTTTTGAGAACAGCAGCCACC
>JBBRDM010000131.1:0-16111 GCA_038203935.1 Chthonomonadales bacterium | reverse complement strand
GGGGATAAGCGAAAGCACAGCCCTCTCCTCGGCAGCCATCAATGCATTATGAGCCCTCGGAGGGTATGTCTTCGCCCATAGAGCGTAAGCGGCTCGGGGTTCAAGTACAGGATTCGATGTCATCTCATGCTGCCCATCGATCTAAACCAGGTTCAAGTTCTGCATACCCTGGTTTGCCTAGATAGCTGGTTGCGCAAAGTTTTCTGCAGCCATCCAGCATAATAGGCGTAAAATGAGTACCCGTTTCAACGAACCACTCCTCAAAATCCTCATCTGCTACTGCCGGCTTGCCCCCACGGATAACCGCTCGTATTCCTGCTCTGTCTACTTTCAAAAGCGATTCCCAGGCAGGAGAGCTGTCTTCACGCAAGATCAGGATATCTGCACGGGATCCAAATTTCAGCGTGCCAATATCGGGAGCTAGGAGCAGCTGACTGCTCGAAGTAGTCACTAAATTCACTATATCTCTTCCAGAAACGTAACCGTTGGCGTATATCTGTTTTATTTCTTCCAGCAGATCATGCCCGCCAGTCAGCCTTGAGTCGGTTCCAAGTGCAACTCTTTGAGAATCTAATAACGCCTTAGCTGAAAGCGTTTTTCCGAGCATTTTCAGATTACTGGTGGGGCACCACACGACGCCTGCACCGCAATCAATAACCCTCTGGATATCCGCATTACTTAGCCCTACCCCGTGAATAAGAACCGTATTTGCTGCCAGGCATTCTAAATTTACCAGTTCGTTAAACTCAGATTCTGCTGTTTCATCTGTTCCCTCAGCAAGATGGATCATCCAGGGATTTGAAGAAGGTGTCGATGCAAAACTCTCTTGAACTGTCGGACCATAATTTAAGGGAGACCTGATGCTGTTCGAGAGTCCCAATCCCAGGGAATGACTCCATCCGAACTGTTTCAGCACTTGCACCGGAAAGTTGGCCTCATCAAATATTTTGTGATACGGATCATGATGCGCCACCGTCGTTACTCCGCTGAGCAGATTTTTTAACGCTCCCTGCCACAATCGTTGCTCAAGCGGAACAGCTTTCGCCGCAATATACTCAGGCGACAACATCAGGTTTTGCAGAGAATCTATCCATTCGTAACTGTTCCGAAATAATTCCTCGCCAGTCAGTGAAGGAAAACAGTTCAAATGAAGATGGTCATGTGCATTTATAAGGCCGGGAAATACTAAATGATCCGTAAGATCAAATTCCAGGGCACGTTCACTGGAATCTTCGACAATTCGGCCCCCTGAGAACCTGAGAGATCGCGCAGAAATTTCATCGCTGCAAATATATCTCGCATTTCTAATAACGGTATCCGTATTTATATTCACGTTCTTAAAGCCAGCGTACAGACGCACTTACTGCAAATTGGATCAGTATGGATATTTAGATTTTTTCTGAAAGCGATGGCTTCTGGTGAGTTCAAGACAGCATCCAAACTTCCAGATTCGCGAATATTTCCCAGCGGCGGCTGAAAAAAACAAGGCCGCACCATACCGTCTGATTCGATTACAGTAGAAACCCAGGGGGCATTACAGTTATTGGGAAAAAACTCTGCAGCGCCAGTGATTGCCGAGAAATACTGCAGAAGTCTGCGCCGAAGTTTCTCAGGGCTTTCAGCAATGAATCCATTTTCGAATTCTTCAGAAAATTCAAGTTCTAAGAACTCGAGTTCTTCTTTTAATAGCGGCAGATCAGCTCGCGAGAGAGCAACTTCCGACACGCGATCTTTGTCCCATCCTTCTGGTCTATTGAACGCTTCGCTGCTAACATCCGCAGCAAGGAAGCTAATACGATCCAGTCCCATCTCTTTTGCTGCGAGAACAGTTTCACGGATATAACGATAGTTTGTCAGTTGAATGGTACACCGGCCCGATATCGATATCGATGCTCCGGTTGATTTTATTGCTGCTATTCCTCGCGCCATTTTATCAAAAGCCGTAGGAATATTGCGCACTCTATTGTGAATTTCCCGCGGCCCATCCAGACTGACTATTACATCATCACAATACTGCACAATATGAGCGGCTTCTTTTTCCAGAAGCAGACCTGTGGTCAGCAGCGTAATTCCTATGTCTTCATCTCGGAGCAGTGCGCAGAGATCCCATAGATGGGAATGCAAGAGCGCCTCACCTCCGCTTAACACAACGCGGCTTATACCCAATTTTTTCCACTCGGGCATCCAGGCGCTTATCTCATCTGATGCGATCTCATTGCGCTCTTTCGCGCGCCAAATATCGCACATTTTGCACCTGCAGTTGCACCGGCTGTGCGGGCAGAGAATCAATATTGGCAGGCTCAATATGGGATCTTCTCTTGAAAGCAGAGCTGCTCCTGACTTTACAGAGGTAGGGACCGGCATGGGACTGAGAGCCGTCATATGCGCTCCAGTTCTATCAGATAGTGATCCGCCAGCATGGGAAGAGGAGTCACTCGCTCAAACTGGCGTTCCCATCGATTCAGTTTGTCCACAAAAGATAGGTGCTTCTCTGCCCAACATTCCATATAACTCGGAGGAATGAACGCGCCGATAGCACTGACCCGCAGGAATCGGAATGAGTGCGCGAAGCTGCGCCGCATTGAAGTAATTGAGGGATACCGTATGGTGATCTCACGCCATTCTACTCCATTTTTTTGCAGTCGGCGAAATGCAGTTTTATACTGTTTTTTGTGAAGAAACCAGAGCCACTCCCAGGGACATAGCGGCCCCATAACGCATAGGAGGGCTATTGCGCCGGGCCGTAAACATGCTGCGAGATCCTCAGCAACCCCGGCCATGTTCGCAACACAGTTCAGTCCGCCGAAATTCGAGAGCGCCCCATCGTATTTTTCACTTTCTGAATAAGGCAGGTATTCACAAAGCGCTTCGATGGGTATTTTCTGAATTTCAATTCTATCTCCCATGCCGAATGCCTCTGCTTTTTCACGTGCCTTCTTCACCATGGTCTCGGAAATATCTAATGCGTGGACATAAACCCCGCGCTGAGCCAGATGGACTGCATCCTCGCCTGTACCGCAGTTCAGCTCAAGAATGTGGGATCCGGCCTGAAAGTGTTGATCCATTCGCTGCCAGACTGCATTGCGCATGTACGAACCAATAATGCTGTTCGTGAATTTCCTATCATAGTCGGGTGCCAGAACATCAAATGGACTTTGGTTATTCATAACTTCTATCGAAGCGGACTGTTTCAAGCTTCGACCTCTTCAGATGCGGCCAGCATAGATATTTTTGCCTCTGCCGCTTCTGATCGTTTTAATTCAGCCTCAACCGGGTCCGCAGTTCCCAATCTATATGCAGCCACTTCACTGCGCAGAAATCGATCGGCATGCCTGTAATAATTTTTGGAATGGCGCCCCTGTATAACATAATCACGATCCGATGCCTCGTCCCACGGTATATTTAGCTGAACACGATCCTCTACTGCCTTAAAATAGGGAGTGTTCTTAATGGGATAAGCCACTGTAGTGAAGAAGATATCTGGATTGGCTTTTTTAACGTGGTCTACTGTCGCTTCTATATCCTCCAGCGTCTCCCCATCGTAACCCCACATGAGGAACATTCCTACCTGTATACCATAGCGCTGTGCCGCCTTCGTAGCCCACTGGACCTGCTCTACCTTTACTCCCCGCTGCATGGAATCCAGAATGCGCTGGCTTCCGCTTTCTGACCCTATCCATATTCGGTAGCAGCCCATATCTGCCAGCGTTTTGAGAGTTTCCTCATTCATCATACGGTCCGCGCGGGAGATTGTCTCGAAAGGCAGCTTTAAGTTTCTTCGTTTGAGTTCGGCAGCGTAGGATTCGAGCCAGCCATGATGAATTGTGAATACGTCATCCGCGTACCAGACCTGATCAGGATGATAGGTATCCCTGATGTGCTCAACCTCTGCAGCACAGTCGACATAGCTCCTTCGACGATGGCTATAGCCATAGACTGCATGGGAACACCATTTACACTTATAAGGGCAGCCTCGGGCGGTGATCAGATTGACACTGCCCATTCCATGATGCTCACGCCAAATCTGCACGTATTGAGCAATATCAGCCTGTTCTCTATCCGGCCAGGGCAAACTGTCGATATCGGCGATCTGAACTCGATCCGGTGTGGCTATTATCTCTCCTTCTTCCCCTCGAAACCATACCCCATTCACCTCATGCAGCCGGTGACAGCCATTTTTAGCCAACATCGTAATCAGTTCTGCAAGCGTGACTTCACCTTCGCCTTTTACCACCACATCCGCGCCTCGCAAAAGGTATTCGTGCGGATAGTTGGCAGCTTCAGGCCCTCCAAGAATTACTGTCCATCCATATTTTTTGGCTTCCGAAATGATAGCCAGAATATTTTTCCGTGTGATTAAATTAGTGTAAAGGCCCAGTACTCCGCCTGATTCGGCAGCAAGCTTCGACATCAATTTATCTCGATTTTCCAGCGTACTATCGAATAAATCTACTTGGAACCCGGCGCGTTTCAAATAGGCGGAGAGATAGAGGAGCCCGAGTGGCGGATAGGGCTTCATGATCTGGCGTTCCTTTTCGTCCTCCCACATGAAATACCCGTGCGTCAGTAAGATATCTGCCATGGTCAGTTCCATTCCTTGCTTAAATCAGGCGGAGCAGGAGTTTTTGTAAGTCGTTTTATGATGGTTGGTGTTAGGCTGCGATGTTCCGATTCTACTCGGCCAAGCGTACACCATTCCGCATTCAATTGATCGAGTAGAGCGAAAATTTCTACGCTATGGATTCCTGAAGCCAGCTTCTGCCGCAGCTCCAGATCACGGTGAATTAGATTGTGCAGATGACGGTAGAATGGGGAACGGTAGGTCCCCTGAAACATCATTGCAAGATCGTTGCTATCGGTCCAATTTGTTTTTGCCCCAAGCTGTGGAGCCACCATTCCATGAAATTTCGTTCCAGGCAGCGGATAGCTTACGCTGACACCGATGTTATCCGGCAGTGTATCTCGCACCATTTGCACTGTGGACATAATATCCTCAAACGATTCTCCTGGATAACCAAACTGCAGAAAGAAATTGGCTTTAATTCCTGCCTGTTTCAATCTCTCACGTGCTGTAGCTATCTGCGTAAGCTCTGTTCCTTTGTCCATTGCATCTAAAATCTGCTGACTGCCGCTTTCCGCCCCCATCCAGACTTCTGTACATCCTGCTAAAGCCAGGCCCGCAACCGCTCGTTCCGTCATCAGATCGACTCTGGACTGTATGGTAAAAGGGATAACTGCATCTAATTCCCGGACTATCTCTGCAAAATCTGTCACCCATCGTGGACGAAGACCGAAAATATCGTCAGCGAACCATATGTGATCTGGCTTGAGTTCTCTTTTTATAAGGCTCATCTCCGCAGCTACGTTTACTGGAGATCGCATAGCGTACCGCTGTCCCCAGATCGGTTTTGCGCACCAGTTGCAATGAAACGGGCATCCGCGAGTGCCTACCATATTCAAACTGAAATATCCATGCGCATCCATCCATACTTTGCGATACTTCTCTACATCGAGCAGATCCCATGCCGGGAATGGAAAACAGTCCAAATGGCGTTCAGGATGGCGTTCCGTCGTTCGGTATATGCCATCCGGCTGATCAGCATCGGGCCAGGCAAGTCCGGCAATCTCAGTTAGTGGTAATGAATTGCGGCTTTTGAGAACATGAAGCAGTTCCAGCAGAGTATGATCCGCTTCCCCGATGAGAGCATACTGCACTCCATGTGAAAAATAGAACTCAGGGTGGTCGGAGACGTCCGGACTAGCTGCTATCACCGTGGCCCCTGCTTCTCTCGCAGATCTGCTCATCGTCTGTGCAGCCTGCCGCATTCTGCTGAGGCACATTTTAATCAAAAAGTTAAAGCTGTCTTCATAGATTACTACAAACATTGGCTGGCAGTGTTCTAAAACCTCTTCAAACTCATGTTCACCTTCAGAGAGCATCGCATCGAAAAGGGTTACGGAGTACCCTTCCTGCCTTAAAAATGAAGCCGCGTAGAGTGTGGCTAGCGGCGGATATGGCTTTTGTTTCTCACGCTGCTTGGAATCATATTTTAAAAAATAAGAGTGAACGAGGAGCACGTCTACCATTTTAATCACCTCTAAAACCAGGAAAATCAAGCAAACCGCTTATATTGCCACTGCAGGTTGGTTCTCTGAATTTTTTGCAGTCAGTTCCAGATAGATGGATTCAAATTGAGCAGCAGTCCAGTCCGCATCATGGGTTCTAGCGTAGGCGAGCGCCCTTCTGCCCAGATCAATTCTGCTCTCATCGTCTCGCAGCAACGCTATTGCTGCACTGGCCAAAGTCCTGTAATCCCCTATTGGAACGGACACGCAGTAGTGCGGCGCCAGATCATCAATTAATCCCACCATAGTTCCCACGGTCGGAACCTCACATGCTGCCGCTTCAAGAAAAACCAACGGGCCGGCATCCTCGAAAAGCGAGCTATGAATCAGGAGATGAGCTTGCTGTAATATGCGTGCCACAACGGTACTATTTTGAAAACCGTGAAACGTCACTGCACATCCGATCCCTAAATCTCCTGCCAGCCGCTGAATTTCTCCGCCGAGAGTATCCTCTCCGACGATGTCGAGATGGGCAGATGGTTCCGCATTATGAATCTCACGAAATGCACGAAGCAGAGTCGGCTGATCCTTAACCTTGTTCAGACTTGCAATATGCAGTAAATTCCAGGGCGGACCTTGAGGCGGCTCAGCCGGAGGGGAAAACTTTTCGGTATCTACTCCGAGAATGATCAGACGAGTGTCCGGATATCTGGTGATCAGCTTTCGCCGTGTATATTCTGCCGCGCTGGTAAGACGGCCAGCCAGCCACAAAGTGAGCTCCACTTTCCAGCGGCTTCTAAAACGCAGCCCATCTCCATACCCAATCTCCTGCACCGCTGCCAGCTCGCCTCCTGCGACAGTTATCACGGTTGGAATGCGGCACCATTTGCCAGCCAGGACTGTTACCAGCCCACTTTGATTCGCCCATAGTCCATGCAGAATATCGAATTTCTGTTTTTTATGTTCTTTGATTACCGCGCGTATCGCGGGAAATATTTGAAATCTGTTCCGATTTGGGCCTTCTCGATAACCTACATTGTGTATAGTCGCGCCGAGCAGCTGATACTCTTCCGGCTGAGGATATTGATAGAGTGTGAAAACATGCACTTCATGATGCTGCGCCAATCGTTCCACGAGCCACAAAAATGTGGGTATAACTCTATCTGTACCGCTTCGATCAAATCCGCCGGGTGTTACTATTCCGATTTTCACATGGATACCCTTTGATAAGTGTTTGATAAGCCTGAATTGCCTTGACACCGATAGCATCAAAACTCCAGGATTCATCGAAAAATTTCCGAATTTGATTCGGCGATTCCAATGTAAGACTGCGGTATGATTCCAAAATTTTCTCGGTCAGCGATTCAGAACAGCCAGTACGCCACAATCTGCCGAACCGTCCATGATCTGTCAATACACGAAAACTCGGAATGTCCGACAAGACAGGTACTACACCGCAGGAGAGAGCCTCAATAACTGCATATCCGCTCCCCTCGTGGTGACTGCCCGAAAGAAATAACTGAGCGCTGTTGAAGATGTTTTCTAATTCCGCGTGTTCAATTTTCCCAAGAAGAGTAATCCGTGAAGCTTCGTATGGATTTTGCTTCAACCACAATTTAACTTTGGCGAGCAGAATTTCTTCATCATAAACCATTGCAAGCTTGGCCTCAGGCAGATATTTCAGCGCTCCTGCGAAACCCTGCAGTACGGTGATTGGATCCTTATTTTCATCCAGTCTTCCTACCCAGAGGCAGAGAGGGTCTCCACTTAACCTGCTGATAGCCTGGGCTTCTGATCTCTCCTTTAAATGGAATCTACTCGATCCCTCCATCAACTCGAACAGCGGCTTTTGTTCGGTCAATATGCCAGATTGTATCCATGGATGTATCAGCTCTTTTGCTGAAAATGAAACTCCATCGATCGTTTCAAACGCCTTTTTCAGCGCAGCCCTTTTGTACCACTTTTCAGGTGGTCGGCCCGCATGATCCTGTACTAAAATAGGTACAGAAGGCATTTTACGTTTCAGATAAGAGGCCTGCCGAGAATATTGCAGACCATGAATATGGATAACTTCCGGCTGCGCATCGAGCGTTTTTATGGTGACTTTACCACCATGATCAAATATCCCACCTGATTGCGAGACCGATTCACGTACAAATTGATAACGAACTCCACGTTTTACCATCTCCAAATCAGAGGAGTATCGCTGGATTACCGTTACTCGAGCTCCCGCTGAATTCAGACCTTCTGCCCAACCTGTTAATGTTCCGTAGCGCTCCAGAAGCGCTTCTGCTGAAATCAAATCGTGATCATAAAAGTAGTTGACGCATACGATATGCATTCTATATCCCAGTTACATAGTTTCTATCCAATGCTTTAACATCTGCGCTGCATTTTCCAGATCCGATCCTACGTCGATATGAGCCAGATTTCCTAAAAGCAAACCTTGGGCTGCTTTCTCCATCAAAGAGAAATTGATCGGCGGATCCCCGGTAAAAGTAGTCAACGCCCGAAAAATATGGTCCGGGCCGCCTGCAGCGATACGACTTTCGGCATTCTGCGATCGCCCGATGGAACAAACGCCTGAGACCTTGGCACTGGAAATTGCAGCATCTTGCCGAATCGAATTTACGCTGATTCGATATTTGACTTCCCCGTTCAACTGTTGTATCTGTTGCCTGTCCATTAATTCCGGAAAAAAATGGACGGTGTCTGGCATCAGATGTATATTCCAGGGATTCCCCCATATTTTCAGAGGTGAATCTGGAACCGCTGCAAACACGATGTCTTCCGCCAACAGTTGAAATCCTGCTTTAAGGCAGGCATACGCAAAAGTTGATTTTCCGGCGCCGGAATGGCCGGTCAATAGAACACAAAACCCGCGATATACTACCGCAGCTGCATGCAGAGTGATCGCTCTCTCCCGGCTGACGAGATAGATTCCGAGGCACTCCAGGAAATATATCTGAGCCCACTGTGGAGATGAAACCATGCTAGGCGTAAGATAAGCGCACGCAAATCCTGTATTTTTATCAGCAAATCCTATACTGCTCCCAGCGGATAACAGCAGATAGTCTCTCTGCATTCTCGTAACTGCGCCGCTATGATTATTCGGCTGGAAAGAATCTGGTATATCGTTCAAAAAAACCTTCAACTGTTTCTTTTGCTGTGTTTCTTCCGGACTGCAGCGGTCCCAATTTCCATATAACTCCTCTGCCAGTTTTGCTATTTCTGATGAGTTGCTGGACACTTCCAATGAGATACCCATCACGTTATACATAGAACAATATGGGGTTTGAGCTGTCCGCCAGAGCTTATCTCCTGAGGGCAAGTAATCCAGTCCACTTGCAGTTTTAATAATATCTTTTTCTGGAATCATTATTAAAAGGTCAGCGAAGCAAAGAGAGCGGTTGCACTGGCACCGTGATCTGCCTGTTGATACTCTGCTGTCAGTCGAATACGACTTACAGGATATAGGCAAAGCCCGATCGTTTTCGCGTCAGAATAGAAGATCTTTCCAGCTTCGCCGACCGTTTGTGCCTCTAATCTCCCGTTGATACCCAGCCACGGCAGAAGCATCTTGTCCGCTTCGATAAAGCCTGTTCGAAATGTACCTTTTGTGCCATTGCCCAGTGGATCATTATTCTCACCGTAGGCTGCCATCGCTGAGAACTGCCATCCTTTCCAAATATAAGCGCCATCTATTCCAATTCGAAGTCCTCGATTGGCTGCAGCAGGCTGCAGTACATTGAGTGGTGGATTCGATAAATATAAAAACATGCCAATGCTGCGTGGTTGGTTTGCGTTCGAAACGCGTAAGAAAAAATCTCTAAAGTCTCCGAAAAATGATCGATTTCCTACCGAGTTTCCAGGAGTGTTGACTGCTGGTGCGCCATATGCCAGCGCCCATCTTACTCGATTGTCTGCAATTCCACTCAGCTGAATTCCACGCATTGCTGATCCTAACCGCACATCGTTATTACTCAGTCCCACTCCAAAAAGAAGGGGCTGGAAAGAAGAAACAAGATGGATATTAGGACTGTAGGAATATGGCAGTTCGAATTGACCTACCTTGGCCATCAGTTTGCTTTTTTCGTCCAGTATCTGCTGAATCCACACCTCGTAGGATGGAAACGATGTCGGCCTATCATCAATCCAGAGGGAGTCGTGCACATAAAACGCTGTTGTCCTTGTGAGTAGGCCTCCAGCTAAAATCTGGCTGTCGGTATACTCTGACTGGCCGGCACCCGGACTGAACCTCTGATGTACCGGCATTATCTGCATCGCTAGCGGAATCGTTTTCTGCCATGCTAGCGGCGCTTTCTTTTCATCACCCGGAATTCGAAAGTTATTTGCCTTGAATGCCATGCCGTACTCGTTGAGCCTGGGAAACCCGCTATGGCAGGTGTTGCATTTAAGATGATAGGTTCGAGCAAAAAAAGGAGTTGCATTCGATCTAGATACACTGACAAGAAAAAACCCTAAGATAGCAATTGTTGCAAAAATCCTCATACCGAAGAATCTCTTTTCACGAGATATTTAAATCTCATTTTATTGAACCGTCTGGAGAGTACCCAGCCAAACCCTGCTGCCAATCGAAACGGCCTCCAGCAGTAAAGAATCGCAATTTTTGCGGGGGATTGTACCCCGTATGCTACTTCCATAAAGTGGACTGGCGGAAAAAGCATGCCACAAAATGCGCGGACAAATGCACGTTTGCTTTTCACCTCTGTCATACGTTTCCAAATCTGCTCTCTTTCATCAAGCAGATTGGTTTGAAATATCTGTTCCACTGTTAATTGAGCGTGCAGTGTATCCTGGTGAGAATCTTGCTCAAGACTGTCGCGTAGAAGAGGAGGAATATCCACATTGAATTCGCGGCTCAGCAGCAATAACATACTTCTCAGTTCATAAACTTTGCCGGTTTTCTGAGCAATTTCTTGCGCTTTGTACCAATTCAGGCGAGCCCCTTTTTTATGAATAAGTTCTTTGAGATCTAAGGGGTAGATCAATCTTCCAAAATTGTGTGTAGCTGCATGATCACACAGATGTACAGCCATCGCTTCGGCGCATGGAATCTGGATCGGCGTACCATCGGGCAGCGCTGCATTTTCAGTGCTCTCCCAGAATGGAGCGAGATCCACATTGCTCATAAAAAATCGATTAGTACGTCTGAATAGATTTTGATGAATTTCAACTTTTATAAAGTCGGCCTGCGGAGTGATCATCTCTGGCGTAAATTCCGGATAGTGTTCCAGCGCCAGTATATCCGTAAGAATGTTTGTACCGCATCGTTTTAGATAAACAACATGAATTTGCTCTGGATGTGGATTTCCATCTTCCTGTTCGAAACCGCATTTCACTGCTAATTCGCCAGCCTTTATAAAATGCTTTCTATCAACTAAAATATCTACGTCCGCAAAGTTCCTGTCGCCATAATCTGGATATACATCCAGCGCCAAAGCAGCTCCCTTAAGTACGATATTTGGTATTTCTTCGACATTGAAGGCGTACATTAGTGCGGAGATATGGTTATAAATGACTTTGTTTCGAAATCTGTTTGCTGCTAAAATTTTATCGAAACATTCAAATACATGCGTGGGTATACGCTTATCCGAAATGCAATTCTTAAGTCTTTTTGCGATTTGCGGCGCAATTCCATGCCGCACACTCTGATTTATAAAGGCTCCCCAATCCATTTTATTTTCATCAAACTGCATTTCGATATCTGGAAAATCATCTTCTATAGATGTAATGCAGCAGAAGTCGTACAATAGTTTTTCATGAGGTTTGAGAGAACTGTTGTGAACTGTCACCATGATGATGCCCGCATCTATTTCTGCTCTGATCACCGAAAATAAAATGTTAAACAATTTAATATCGGGCAGAGGAGATTGCCTTCAGTAAGACATACCAGAGGATTCGACTGATGTCACGGAATCAGGTGAAAAATGAAGGGTGAAGGTTATTTAAGAAGCAGATTTGCGATTTCGGCGCTTCGAAGTGAACTGGTTTGCAGGTTTACGGTAATTCGATTAAAATTCTCTTTACGCGAAGGCCAGCTCTCTATCAGTTCATGCGTTTTTGTAGCGACAACCGAGGGGTCAAATTGGCTCCAATGCGATTGAAATTCTGGCAGTTCCAGCTGATGCATCAGCGTGTCGACCTTCGGATCGTAATTGAGTGCGATCATGGGAATCTGCATACGAGCCGCGAAAATGAGGGCATGCAGCCGCATTGCTACTACGGCATGCATCTCTCCAATGATGCCCATCAGTTCTGATGGAGTTAAATGACTGCGCAATATAAGGGTCTGCGGCCTGAGTGAAGCAATCTTATCGGCAATTTTTAAATCCTGGGGAAGCTGCATAGGAATCAGGGTGGGCGTACAGCCAGTTATTTCTTCGAGTGCATCCAGCAATTTAGCGTATTGGGAGGGAGAGGAAACGAGATTACCTTCGCTCCAGGAACGAAGCGCTACGCCAATATATTTTCCATCGGAAGGAATATCTGCTTCGCGAAATATGGCTAGTATACGTTGTTTATCAGCGGGCTGCAGACAGAAAGCCGGATCTGCAGTCACTTCCAAATTCGGATTATGAACACCGATCTGACGAAGCAGCTCGGCAGAGGAAGCATCTCGTACTGTCAAAAAAGCGGCACGATTGGCTATGTTTCGAACTAATGCACGGGATATTTTCCGTTTGAGAGGACCGATTCCCTGCGCATAAAACATGACTGGAACGTTCATACTCATGGCAGTGTGGCAAACCCATAAATAGTAAAGTAAGGATCGCAGGCTGCTGGTATCCTGGAGCAGGCTGCCGCCTCCGGATAGCAGCAAATTAGTATTACTCAGTTCCTCGCGAATCCGTTTTCGATCCATTCTGTACACGGCAGATAGGTTGTGCTGAGACGTAGTTAGAGTTGGATTTTGCGAGAGTACAGTAAGCTGTATAGTTTCACCAGCAGTTTTTTCAAAGGATGTCTTTATGCCCGACAAAACGGCTTCGTCGCCTGCATTACCAGAGCCATAATATCCTGATATAAGCACTTTGGCAGGATTATTCAAACGGACGTATCTTTCATGAGTTCAGGCCGTGGAAGAATTCTTTCCAGAATAAGAAACAGCGCGATTCCTAATAGGCTTCCCAGCAGCAATCCTAAAGAACCATGCCAGACAGATATGATCAGAGGCGTATGAATATGGCAGAAGGTATTCAGCAGTGATACCTGGCCCAGGCATCCAAAAATGAATAGCGGAATAGCCAGATTTTTTCTTCCTCGCCACCACCACGCAATTGCCAGTATAAATGCTGGATGTCCACCCAGGAGCTCTTTGGTACGAGGCCGAACCGGAAATATATGATCCAGTATGGATCGTGTCTTCATTTCAAAACCCGAAACTCCGGTCCCCGGGTCGTTGCCCGAACGAGCAACAACGAGAGCCAAAAGTGCTATGGCAAGTAACCCTATTATCATCGTGCCGTATCGTGCGGGCTCATTGAATACCGATTTCAAGCTTTCCCTGCAGCGTGCTTTGTACTGCAGCCACGTCTCATTCGGAACAGTGGAACTGCCGACTAAAACGGCGTATACTACAATGAATATAGGCAAAGCATGCTGCAGCTTTATACCCAGAAACTGATTGGCGACTACCATGAATGGTTCTGTTGATAGCAGCGCAATCACATGAAATATCCCCGCTGCGGTGATTGCAGTCGCCAGCAGGATAGCTTTGACAGCATATCGAACACATCCGCCAGTGCGCATTATAGTCGACTTTCGAAACCTGACACCAGGAAGAGTTATCAGGCAGGCTGCAGTAGGAAATACTATTCCAGCAGCGAGAGCTGCTATCTTTCGGCCAGTTTCTCCACCCGCATAGGCAGCGATTCCGAATATCAGCGCACTGATAACTGCCGATATATTGGTATTCGAAGTCGTCATGGGTATCAGCAGAGTTACCATCCAGACAACTGCAGCTCCTGTGCTGAGACCAGCCACCAGGAATACGATCTTGGGAATGCCGGTATCCTGAAAGAGATGCGCTGCACCGAAATGAAGTCCCCCGCCTGTATTCAGCGAGCCTTTCTCCATCCCTTTTTTAATCTTATGAAAAAATTCGAGGTTAGCAGCAATTGGATTTGATCCAGACTGCGTGAGCATTCGCACATAACAGAATCGGATATTTCGTTCTTTAACTGCTCTTACAAAACGATCTACAATATCGATTTCATCCAGTGTGCCCATTTCTGCGGTTTGGATGCTGTGTACACGAACATAGTCTCCATGCAGAGCCGCGGATATTTTTTCGTCGCCTTTCTGCTTTCCGAATTCGACTTCTCCAAACACCAAACCCGTGGGAACTAAGGGGGGAGCATCCTGATCTGTTATCGTTCGTTGCTTCGATCTGAGCAGATCTGCCACTGATTTTTCAATACCTCTATAGCCCAATGCCTCATCTCCATTAAAAATAATGGTTGAAGCGCCTTGATTTTTAAGGCTGTGAAGCACATTGGATGCACTGATTACATTGACACCGGCAAAGTTACTTATTCTTCCTGCAATACGCAGTTGAGCCTCTGCAGAAGCCTTCTGGGCTTCAGGAGCAAGTCCCAATCCGGTATTTCGAATATTAGCAAAATCTACCGGTACATAAAAGCCGGTTCGTGGTAGGTTTGAGTCTCCAGTCGATTGATAAAAAAATGTGGAGGCATTTATCGAACCAGCAGATTCTACATTGATTGGAAAACCTCTATCTGTCAGAGCAGATTGAATTCGTCTTAACGCGCTTTCAGTACGTACCAGAACACTGTTCGCCACTTTTCCATCTGGCATTGAAGTTTTCTGCGGCTGAAGCTCGCCGTTCTGTTCCAGGCTTCCAATCGTATCTTCACTAATAATTAAGGTGGAAACACCTTCATTTTTAAATGCAGCGAGAAGTTCTGCAATCGGTTTTCCTGAAATCTGTGCAAGCTGAGACACTTCATTCCATTCGATTCCAATCTCAATTCGGCGATTTATACTTTCTATGTGGAGTCGTTTGGAAGCTGCAAAAAGTCCAGCAAGAGTTCCTAATACCAGCAGCGCAGGAATGATTCCTGGCAGGGAGCGAACGTTCTGAGGCATATCTATTCCATTTCAAATTTGTTGGATATTTCCAAATCGGCAAAGCATTGCATACTTATGAGGAAACGAATTCCGCTTAAAGATGGCCCAAAAAGCGCAAAAAACATTCGCGTGGATTTCCCGACGTTCTTAGCGCATCATAATATCACAGGATGAGTTATGAAATATTGGCGGCGTTCATATTTTTTTTACGGCTTTCACCAATCACTAGGGAATGGTGAAAGTCACGGCTAAGCATCTCGGCAGATCAAAATTACCAGCGTTTAAACTGCGCGAAGTTTATTCACTTCATTCTGGATTTTAACTAGATTTGCGTAGACACCGTCCTCATCCATCAGCTCATCGTGGGTTCCGCACTCCACCATTTTCCCGTCTTTCATCACTACCAGACGGCTTGCGTTTCGCAGTGTGCTTAAACGATGCGCAATTGCAAATGTAGTTCTGTTCTGGATTAGCCGCGCAATTGCTTCCTGGATGAGTTTTTCAGTTTCTGTATCTACGCTTGCTGTAGCTTCATCGAGAATAAGGATTTTAGGATCATGCAGTATTGCTCTCGCAATCGATATGCGCTGCCGTTCCCCACCCGAAAGCCGCTGGCCTTTATCTCCAACTTGCGTATCGTATCCATCCGCGAATTTTAAGATAAATGCATGACAGTTGGCAGCTTTGGCTGCACGCATTATTTCGTCGACAGTCGCTCCAGGTTTTGCATAGGCTATGTTATCGCGGATTGTTCCAGGAAATAGAAATGGCTCCTGAAGCACAATCCCAAGCTGGTGCCTGAAATCGTCCTGCTTGATGTCGCGCACATCGATTCCATCGACTTCTATAGATCCTTCGGTCACATCATAAAATCTTGCCAGGAGATTTATAATGGTTGATTTTCCTGCCCCGCTATGCCCAACCAGCCCGA
>JBBRDM010000130.1:0-16149 GCA_038203935.1 Chthonomonadales bacterium | reverse complement strand
CCATTTGATCCGCGAACTCACTTCCAATAATCCCCAGCGTATGCGCGCCCTCAGTTTCGACGCCACCTGGATTGATCGAGTTCACACGGATGTTTTTCGGTCCCAGCTCCTTGGAGAGTACGATCGTGACCATATCCACTGCGCCCTTGGTAGCCGCATAGACAGCAGAAGCCGGCGGTGGATTATCACTGATGCTAGAGCCGATATTGATCACATTGCCGCCGCTCGGGCCGAAGTGCTTCACCGCTTCCTGAGTCGCCAGAATCAGTCCGAGAACGTTGGTATTGAACTCCCGATGGAACTCCTCTTCGGTTATACCTTCCAGAGGTGCGAACTGAAAGACACCCGCATTGTTCACCAGAATATCCAGTGTACCGTAAGCTGTTTTCGTTTCCTGAAACAGCCGTTTTACATCCTCCGACTTCGAAACGTCGCCCTGTACCGCAACCGCCTTGCCGCCTTTGCTGATAATTTCATCCACGACACGATCTGCGCCTTGTTTACTGGAAGAATAGTTCACAACCACTGAAGCGCCCGCCGCGCCAAACGCCTTAGCAATACCTGCCCCGATTCCTTTGGAAGCGCCCGTTACAACCGCCACTTTGCCATTCAGATTGCTCATCATGATGCTCCTTGGATAGTTCTATCATTTCGATAGTTATACAAGTATCTCACATGTAGGCATTAAAAGTCAACTGAAATAAAAAATTTTCAATATTAAATTTCTGAGAGGCGCGACAGGTATGCGCGGAGCACATCTCGCTGAAGGATTAGATTCGCGAACTTGCCTTCACGAACGATCTCAATGAGCCCAGCGGTCTCCAACTCTTTGAGGTGATGGGAAAGTGTCGCGGCACACACCTGATGAGATTCCTGAAGGCAGCTGCAGGCTGTCGGTTCAGGATTCGCGCCGATCTCTTTGAGGATTTGGTAGCGGCGGGGCTCTGCGAGAGCACGAGATATTCGAGTGAAATCACGATCTGAAAGTTTTATTTCTTGCTGTCCCGCCATCGATTCAAAACACTCCCATGATATTTTGCGAACTCATATTACGGTGTACCCTCATCCCCACCCTTCTCCCTGATTCCCTCGTTCCTCGGAGGGAGATTCCAACCTCACCCCAACCCCTCTCCTGCCCGCTCGTTCCTCGCTAAGAGAGGGGCGAATGCACCTCTCCCAAATGCTCGTTCCTCGCGGGAGAGGGACGAATACGACCCAGTCTCACGAGAATTTGCCTATCATTCACTTCGATTTCAACGATTCCATTTTTCTGTGAAGGGAACGAATATATGAATTATCCCATTCCATCATACCAGCAGCTTCATTGTTTGCGTGGAAAAAAGCGTCTGAGGTTACATTTAGGTTAGAAGCCGGCTGCATGGCCGTCACACCGAGGGTCTGACCCTGCCATATAGGCTCCTGTTTCCGCATCGACCGCGATGAGCTGATAGGCGCTCCCGTGTCCCCATCCGTCAATATACTGTGCGTGATGCCCCATCAGTTTAAGATTTTCTAATTCGGATTGCTCAACCCGGTTTTCTATTTCGAGTGTCCCAACTCCATCGGAAGCAGATCCGGTGTGCTGCCATCTCGGCGCTTCGACTGCCTCCTGAGGATTCATTTTAAAATCTATGAGGTTAGAAATCACCTGCATATTGCTCTGTACCTGTATATCTCCGCCGGGAGTTCCGCCTACCCATGCCAGCTGATCCTGACCAGATCGCTCCTGAGTTATGAGATATGCATTGAGGGTATGCGCGGTGCGCCTGCCTGGAACGAGATAATTGGGGCTGTTTGGATCGAGCGAAAAACCGCACATGCGATTATTAAACAAAATACCGGTTTCTGGAACAGCTACACCACAGCCAAATCCCCAGAAGACGCTTTGAATAAAGCTGACAGCGTTTCCGGCAGAGTCTACGATACAAAAATAAGTAGTATCGTGATCGATCTGTCCGGATTCGATGCGTGGGACTGCGCAGGAAGGATTAATCAATTTTCGACGATCTGCGGCATACGCTTTCGACAGCAGAGTCTCCATTGGAACTTCAACATGAGCGGGATCGCCCAGATAAGCAGCGCGGTCCGCAAAGGCCAATCGTTTTGCTTCGACCTGAAGATGGATCGTCTCCGAACCGTTGTGCCCTGCAGATTTGAGATCAAATCCTTCAATTAAATTCAGTTCCTGGAGCAGGATATGCCCCTGCGATACAGGCGGCTGACCATGAACCGTGTAACCGTGATAGTTCGTTTTGATGGGATCCGTTATTTGCGTAGTGTGGTTTGCAAAATCATCCCTCGCAAATAGTCCGCCGTTTTTCTCGCTGTGCGAAACGATGCGCTCAGTTATTACGCCGTCATAAAAAGCATCCCGCCCGTTTTCAGCAATCTGGCGCAGTGTCCATGCCAGGTGGGGCTGCCGAATATCTGAACCGGGAGCAGGGATTTTGCCATTAGCCAGAAGCTGCAAAGTCTGTGGGAATTCTTGAAGCAGATCACGGTGTCTTGCAAATGCTCCCGAACAGAAATATCCTGCTGGATATCCCTCTTCCGCATACGAGACAGCCGGCTTTAGAAGATCGGCAAGCGGCATAGTGCCCCATTTGCTATTCAGATCTGACCACATCGCTACCAGCCCCGGGACAGAGGCGGAAGCCAGTCCTCGAATTGGAATACCACTCGTGAATCTGTCAGGAGTCGCCCGCCCGGGAGCAGCGCCAGAGCCGTTGAGCGCCGTGGTTTTGCGCGAGGCGGCATCGTAAACAATGAGGAATGCATCTCCACCTAGCTGGCTGTTGTAGGGCTCAATCACGCAGAGAACGGAGGAGACTGCTATCGCTGCATCGGCAAAATTACCTCCGCGCTGCAGCACTTCCAGCCCGGCTGAAACCGCAAGAGGCTGCGAAGCAGCCAGAATTCCCCTTTTCGCAGTCACGACACCACGATGCTGTTTTCTATTCATCTCTTAATTCCACAATCTGGTATATCCAGATATTAAAAGGATTTTCAAAGTATATGAATGCGTAGGCGGATTTTCAGAATGACATGAGAGTAGATTACTTGGCAGTGCCGGCATTCGAGCGGATCTGTCCGATCTCTTCTTTGCTGACAGCCCGCTCGAACGATCGAAAACCAGCCAGCTGAAAGCCGTGTTTTGCTGCGATAAGAGATATTTCATCCACCTGCGATGCCGCCACATCCTTGCCAAGCGTGAAACTCTCATACCTGTGATCTAAAGCCAGCATGATCGTTTCAGACATACAGGCATAAGCGGTTCCGGGCGGAAACCCGAAGCTGAACTCTTCATTTGGTCGGTCGGTTCGCGGAAGGCGCATATTGCCCGGCACGCTCACAACCCCGCCTTCTATGACCAGTACATCGTTACGCTCTTTCGCCACACGACCAGACACATCTCTAGGTCTGGCGACATCGCACACTACGGCGCCTCGTTTAATGTGCTCCGGCATAATGACCGCATCGACCGCGCTCGTGACGGTAATAATAATGTCCGCATTTTTCAGCCCGGCAGCGACATCTGTAGCGAGCGAAATTTCTGCTTTACTAATTGGCCGAAGACGTTCCGCCAACTGTGACAACCGAGTTTCATCGCGCCCAACCAGCGTGACTTCGGACGCATCTCTTGCTAAAATTTCCGCACAGGTCGCACCAATAGATCCCGTTGCGCCTACGACTGCTACTTTCGCATCGCAGATATCGTGCCCCATCATTTCAGCGCCGGTCTTTGCGCCCAGAATGGCTGTCGCTACCGTATAGGAATTCCCGGTAGTGATTGCGATTTCCGGCAGCCGTTTGGCTAAAGTGATGCCGCCATCTCCCACCACCGAGGTGAAGGCTCCGAGACCCAGAATTCCTGCACCGCGCTCCATAGCAATGCGTCCACAGGCTTCCAGTTTATCCCACACAAAATCTATAGGAAGTGAAAGCATCTGACGTGGAGTGAGAGGGCAGCCTATAAAACACCCCTGTGCCTCTTCCCCGGTGGCCGATTTAATTCCCACCACATCGGCGACAACCATGGGGTCGCGCTGCTTAATATACCACTCGATCAGACCTTCGGGCAGATGGCGTGCGACAGGATATCTGCGAGAAACATCTCGTCTGGCATTGATAGGATGAATTATGAAGGCAAACTTCTGCATTAAATCTCCGGCAAGAGTGGGTACAAAAAATATCGTTTTCTGGCCGTGAACGGCCCGTCTGTAAGGACTCAGGCCAACCGTCCTGCGGACGGCATTTCGTCTGAAAGACGACCGCTTTTTCCAGACGGGGGTTTTCAACCTCCGAATTAATTCGGTATATGTATCGGACGACCGCTTTTTCCAGACGGGGTTTTCAACCTCCGGATCAATTCGCCGAACGTTTTTTACAAGGTTTATTGCCCTATCGGGCAGGGGTCAAAACCGCTTCTATACTCGTTTCTTTGTTCAGTTCTTGAACTGCTGGCTCCCAATTCAGCTCCTGCAGTCTGGCAAAGTAGTCTTCAGGAGTCAGTTCAGAGGGATGCTTTTCGAGCAAAGTTACGAGAACTGCTTCCATCACATTGGTTCCAAATGAACGCCCATCGATAATCGGGGTAGTCGTGATCAAGAGACGAACACCTCGTCTTTTCAGTTCCTCGACATCCGATTCCGTAGTCGTATTAGTCAATATGATTTTACCGCGCATATCCTGCGGCATGTAGCGCTTGATCATGAGGAAATCGCCGGCAATCACATCTGCTTCTGCGTAGTAGGAGGTATATTTTGGCGTATTCTCATTCTGCTTATCGCCGGTAGGATAGAGCCATTTGAAAGGCAGTCGCGTAATCACCGGCAGTGCAACACGAGCGATAAGCTTTACATCACTCCACTTCCCGATCGCAATCGGAATTCCCAGCCCAAACATCAAGTCGCCAAAAACTATTGATTTCGCTCTGGAAGCGAGCGCCTCTGCCATTCCAAATCGATCTACGGCGCACACCATCAACACCTTCATCTGCGTAAAATCGACGATTCCATCATCCTGAAGTCTCGCGACGGTAGCTCGTTCGAGAGTGTGTTTCAGGCCGCTGCCATCCACATAGGGAGTCTTTTTCGCACCTTCCATGAGATTCACAATCTCATTAAAGCAGTAACTTCTATCCCCTGCGAAGACCTTTAGATCGGTGCCGCCAACTCCGAATGCGTCTACCTTACCATCCAGATCATAGATCATCTGCTTGAACTTCTTCATATCGCCATCGGTGCCGATGCGCTCAATCTCGAACTCGGTACCGAAGAAGTTTGCGTTTACTTTTTTGTCACGCTTAGAAGAACCGAGGCTTATACTCACGACGCGTTTCATAACTCTCCTGCAATCCGTTCGTGAAATTGATCATTTCTTACTATTGTAGCTTGTTTACAAGGTACTCAGTCAAGCGACCAATTCGACGGATCAGTTCAGTTCTTTTTCGGTTTGAGAGAGAATCGGCTGAAGCGCCGCTGCAATTCCTGGCTCTCCAGTTCCCAGATCGACTTTATTGAAGAGCCACCATCTCTCCGTATGAGTCAGTGTCTGCCCGGGTTCAATCTGCTGCAGTGGGCTGAGCGTCTCCAATTCAAGAAACCCTCCGTCCGTGTAGATCTCAGTGTTCGAGTTGTAGTCCGGATACTTTTTATCTTTATCCACGCTGTACCGCTTGATAAAGAGTGCCCCAGAATGAGCGAATGCGGCCCAGCCGAGAGTATCGAAAACGCCTAATTTCTGCGAATCGTTGTTATTCACATCCTGCTGCAGCGTAATGAAGTTCGTTCCGAACATCCATCTTGGATCCTTCATATTCGTATACGGCCATAACACCACCGGTCGTGCCGGAAGCTTTACTTTATCGTGCGAGACGAACGGCTCCTGCGGCAGTATGGCCTTGCCGCCTTTGTTCATCGCAGACATCGCCCATCCTGCCATCTCCACTCCAAACGATCCTTTGTTAGTGAGGCGATGAACCACTGTAACACGTGAGCCGGACGCATCCAGTGTGACCCATATCTCTTTTAGTATCTGCGTGTGTTTTTCGAGCGGCTGAATGAGTTTTAGCGTATTTCCTTCCGTAACCACCTGTATCAGATCGTTATCAGTTTCATAGGTACGCGGCACCACTTCCGGCGCATGCCATAGCCGGTGTCCTCCCCGAATAAACCAGTCTCCATATTCGGTGTGCAAGGTCGGTTTATCCGGCGGAATGGTCGCGAATACGTTGTCATCATCCTTGCTGTCAGCGATGGCGTAGCGCATAATGCGCGGACCGTAGTCTGTGGATATGATCAGTTCCACCGTTCCGTTACTCAATTTTATATTGTTTGGCGAACCGAGATAAGCGATTTTCTGCTCGACCTTGACTCCGTCTGCAAACGCCGGAGAAATCAGCCCGACACTTATCAGACTTGCTGCAAGAGAAAGTAGAGTGGAACTATTTTTAAACTGCATTCTATCCTCCATGGAAAGACTTCGACATTTCGAAGAGATAAATAAATTATAGCGTGCGCTTAATGAGTCTGTGAATACAGATCAAACGTACATCAAATCGCATTCATTTGCCCTCATCCCCTGACTCCTTCTCCCAAAAACAGGAGAAGGGGGAGATTTAACCTCACCCCAACCCCTCTCCTTCCTATTCCCTCGCAAGCTCGGAGGAGAGGGGCGAATGCCTGCCGATTCCCTCGGCAGATGGCGGAGCATATGCCTTAAAGATTTATCGGCAGAAGACGGAACTTCTGCCTTACAGATTTATCGGCGGATGACGGAGCATCTGCCCTACAGATTCTTTCGTACCCTGCGGCAGGAGGGGCAACAGGTGGAATTTGACCCGGTACTTCTAGATTACTTTTACAGTCCATAAAATCAGCCGCCACTTCTAACAGATACTCTTACTCCTCGGCCAATATGTCCCAACTACACTCCCTTTTTTCATTTCACTAGAAATTAAAGAGGCTGTTTTGTGATAAGGAAGATTATTCTGGTTTGTAATCTTTCCAAAGCCACCTGAGACTATCCGGAAGTATCGCGCGGCCATGATTGTCACTGTGGAATCCGTGTCCATACACAAATTTGTACTGGTAGCCTTTGAAATCCAATGCTTTCGATATCTCCTGATTTGCGAGCGGCCAGTTTCCATTCTCGTTATCGAGATCGTTTTCGCCATCCTGCATAAAGATACGGATCGGCTTTTTCTCCGATTTCCGGATCATCACCGGGTAGTTATTTCCACCCTCTTTGAGAGTTTTTCCAGATGCGATTCCTGTGAAACTGCCTACCCATGATAGAACTTTTGAAAACTCGTTCGGCCGCTCCCATGCGACTGTCCAGGCGCAGATTCCGCCACTGCTGATTCCACCAATGGCGCGGCTGGCTGCGTCATGGCGAAGCTTGATATTTTTTTCGACTTCTGGAAGTATCTCTTCGAGCAGGAATCGCGCATAGTGATCCGAAAGTGTATCGTATTCAAAACTTCTGTTCGAGCGGCCATCTGCAAAATTCCCCGGACTGATAAATATCCCGACTGTTACCGGCATTTCACCTTTTGCGATCAGGTTATCGAAGGCGGCGGGCACATAGTTTTTATAGCCTCCGCCGTCCTGGAATATCATGACGCAGGCTGGACTTTCCGGCTTATATTGCTGTGGAATGTAGATCCACCAGTCTCTTTCGGTTCCAGCGAAAATGCTGCTTTTCCATCTGGACTGCTGCGTGACTATTCCCTTTGGCACACCGGATTTCGCCTTCATGTCGGCCGGGGTAGTGTAGACCTCGATATTGCCTCCGCCCAGCCTCCTGCCATCCACAATATAGTGCCAACGGAAACCGGCGCCTTCGGGCAGATTTTCCACGTGGACATAGATATCGGAATCTCCCAATTTAGTGAGTTGTAGAGATCGGTGCGAGCTGTCCGACATCACTACAGGCGGGTCTTTTGCACCAGGCGCTTCCAAGGCCCATGCTGCTGTCAGACCATCGGTTTTGACGCTGTTTCCTTTGGTGAGCGTCTCCTGCCCAAACCATTCTCGTACCAGCGCAGCAATAGCGTTCGCCTGGTCTGGATTGGGATTGGAATTAAGCGCTTCCTGAAGTTTTTTAGGTGATTTTATCAAGCTGCTCTGTGCTCTGGCGAGCGATGTAATTAGAATCAGTAGAAGTAGATTGAACACAATAACTGAGTTTCGCACGTATTTAGCCCTCTCGCGTGCAGGAATAGTTATAGGTTTGCCGAGAAGAGAATATTTTCCTCTATAAATCCTTTTGAATGGCAATTTAAAGCTGCAAAGGAATTATCAAATTCCAGTTGAAAGATGACTTTATTCTGGAAACTGACGCAAGGGATGCCGCCGAATAGGAAATTAAGCTTCGCAACTCACTTATTTTTTTGTCCAGTCAGGAGGAAATACGATATTTAATTTATGCCATGTTGGCGAATTTGCTGCCTATCCATGCGACGATAATCACGGGGAAGAATATTAGCACGTTCAAGGTTAGAAGTATTACCCTGGAAACGTATTAATCCTTACTGATAACTGATGTTACGCAGGCGGGCAGTTTCCCATGATCAAACTAACCATAGCTTTTAGAAGTGTTATCAGCAATAAATATTACCGAAAATGGTTTTTCAAATTCATCGTCTGAAGAAAAAAATCTTTGATCTAACATCGTAATGTGTGCTAATCTGTGTAATCTGTCGATAAAAAAATCAGAGGTATTAGCGATTAGGATATTTAATATGCGAAGGATTAAAAGCATTTTATCCACAGATTACTCAGATTACATTGGTTCAATCATGCAAGCCACAGCATTCCAAAAAATTTCATATCCACCTACGGAACTGATTGGCTGTGTATCAAGAGTTAACCACTAACTCTTCAGGGACAATGTATATTGCAATTTTGTTTTTGCCAGGATACAAACGGTTCATATTTGCGAGGATGAGGAGTAAAAACATGTATCTGATTCGAGGAGGCCTTGCTGGAATAATGTGCATTCTTGCAATTGCAGGATTGGGCTGCAGCGTCTATCTCGCACAACATGATCAACTCGAAAAAGCTGCCCCGTGTCTTACCATCACCCTTGGAATAGCAAAAGCTGGTAAAATGCTAAATCCAAAGCGGCCCATTTTCTAGATATTAAAGGAGATGATTCTATGTTTTCTCGCCTATTAGGATTAGTCATAACCGCTGTTGGTTTTTGGTTCTTCAAAGCCGAATTCCTAGTGCCGCTCCATAAGGCTCAAAACCACGACCTTAATTTTACTTACGATGCAAATGTGGCTGCAATTGGGATGGTGATAATGTTAGTCGGTCTTTCAGCTATCCTAATCGGAGACAAGGGAGTCATGGCGCTCAGCAATACGAAAAAAAGTGGAAGGCAGACCATCGCCATACTTTTGCTCGCCGTGGTGGGTACACTGCCAATATTTTGGTTAGAAAATCGACTTGAATCTTTAGGCTACAAGCAGATAAGCAAAGAGGAGCTTCAAGATCAGCAGAACGAAGAACGGAATTTACATATGTACGACTCAATGAACGTGCGAAGGCCATTCAACCGTCCGCATAACTCAAGTCCATAATCCTGTTATCACAAACTTAATACAGACCAATTTATAGAGAAGTTGAGGAATAGAATCAGTCCTCAGATAATGGTATCCTGCTGGTTCTCGGAATTATATCGGAAAAGAATCCGATGGATGGAAGTATTGCGCGATCTCCCTATAAAGAATTGTTTTCATATGCACCGATGTCTGGAGCAATACCTCCACGAGTAACACCAAGAATATCTTTAGAAATATATCCTGGAGCGATTTTGTTACCAGCATTGATACAGGGTGAACCAATGTGTAAACTGAGGTCACCACTATCAGGATTGTTGAATATTGGATCTGTGGAAATATTGTGTCCTCCTGCGCCCGCCCAACCACCATAGATATCGCTATAATTTATTGTGATGACGGGCGTACCATCTGTGAATATTTCAAGATCGTTGTCCTTATTGGATCCCTCATGGAGATCGTAGATAATGGTATTGTTTATCGTGGCAGTCGGTGAATATATTGCGTATATTGCATTAATGAAAACTGTTGAATAGTTACCCCATTGTGCCGCACTATATTTTCATAGAAACTACAGCCGGTTATATGTGCAATAGTAGAGCTATTTGCGACATGCATACCAGCCCCATTGTTATAAGACGTATTAAAATCAATTACACAATTTGCAAGTGAAGTATTACCAGATGAAATAGCTATACCCGCCCCAAAATTATTTGCTGAATTCCCATCTATAAAACAATTAGTGAAAGTAGAATTTCCTTGAGTCAAAATACCGCCACCATTAAATAGCGAACTATTTGAGAAAAAAATACATCCTGAAATCTTTGGCGGCGTACCGTTAGTATGAGACCCAATCATGAGTCCTCCCCCTCCATCATTTCCGTTTACACCGATTGCAGCATTACTAACAAAATCACAATTTGATACCGTAGGGTTAGATTGATCTATTCCGATGCCTCCGCCAGCTCCAGCACTATTTTGATTGATACTACAACCTGATATTGCTGTATTTCCGATAGTAAAAATTCCGCCGCCTATGTTGCCTACATCGTTCTTTGTAAATGTACAGCCAATAACTTTTCCTATCGCACCCAAATCGAAATCTATTCCTCCACCATTTTCAGTAGATGTGTTATTGCTAAAGAGGCAGTTAGTAAATACTGGATTAGAGCCATTCTGATACACATAAGCCCCAGCTCCATTACTTACTGCGTCATTAGAATCAAATGTGCAATTCGTATAAGTAGAATGCGATAAATCTTCCGCAGCTATACCGCCTCCGGAATCAGCAGTGTTCTTACTAAAAATACAATTAGTGAATTTGGATTTGTCTTCAGCGTAGACATATACACCTCCACCATGCTCAGGGGCACTGTTATTCGTAAAGACACAGTAAGATATTGTTGTTGTGCCAGCATTTATAAATAAACCGCCGCCCGAATTCCCTGAAATGTTATTATAGAAAGTATCGTTGCTCAAAACTGGGACGAAAGCAGTGCTTGGTTGTATATAACAGCCACCGCCTTCTGAATTAATGCTATCAGTAGCATTGTATGCAATCACACATCCTGTTATTTTTGGCGCGCATCTCCCGCGTACGTATAAAGCGCCGCCCATAACGGTTGCGTGATTGTGAAGCAATATACAATTGATTATGGTAGGACTGCTGTCGCGGATATAGATCGCTCCACCTGACCCAGTGTCAGCCACACCATCTGTATTTGGTGCATAACCATTCTGTAGAGTAAAACCGCTTATGGTAGTGGTTTTGAGTTCTCCACTTTGTATTATGAATATCTGATTTGTACCGCCACCGTCGATAATGCATGATGCTGCTCCACTTACCGATTTTATAACCATCGCTTTACCAAGCGTATCGATTTTTACATTGCCAAAACCACTGTAGATCCCACTGGAAACAAGCACAGTATCGCCTGTGGGATTCGCTGCGATTATCGCCGATTGTATGTTAGGATATTGAATAGGTACGGATCTGGTAACAGATTTGGATATAGTAGGAAAGCATCCAAGTCCAATCATTGCTAAACTGATTGTAAGTAAAAAGCTAGATCGGCTATGTATCACTTTTTTCTCCTAAAAACTGTAGTATCATTAAACTGAAGTATAAATCGATAAACTAATAAAATTTTTAGTCTAATGCCATGGACTGTACTCTAGACAATAGCGAATATCCTTTAAACAAGTTGAAATTCTGGTTTTCATACCAGTTATTTTACGCCAATGGATTACTTGAAGGCTTGCAGAAACAAAGGCATTCGAGACCTCACAATGACTTGAAGTATTGGAGACAAATCATGCTCAGCATACACATAACTTTGCTCCTCGTAATATTTGCTCTGCTGAATTTTGTCGGATGTGCCTCTAACTAGTCGAATGTTTCATTAGTAATACAGCCGACATCAGTAATTTCCGCACGAGACCAAGCACCAATTATACCGGCTCCGCAAATCTCTATTTAGAATCAAGCATTAGTTTAATAAAACCACTCAGGGACGTTACCACAATGGAAAAAATCCTATTGTAGCTTTGATATTCCAGGAGTTAAAATTTGAACTTAATCTAGTCACCTCTTTTTTTCGTGGCTTGATCGAGGGAACTGGAGAGGGCTGTTTCTGCGGCGTTCACGAAGGTGTCCTTATCCCGGATGACAGCCTGAGCGGGCAGCAGTGGAGAGAGTGTCTGGACACCCGGGATCTTTTTCACTGCAGTGCCGATTGCCATAAACTCGATGATTCCGCTGCCGAGTTGATAGACATACGTTTTAATACCCACCACATCATCGGCGCCGCAGGCGTTAGCATCCTGCGCAATGCGTGCAATGGCATTCTCACGCGCTTCATATATCAATGAAGTCAGTTCGCTGATCTCACCACGGCCAAGCGCCTTGAACATCGAGGTGATGCCGCCCACAATTCCGAGTGAATATACCGAGACGCCTAACACCAGTTGAATCGGCATATATCCCATGTGCACCAGATTCCACATCTCTTCGCAGGTGAGATCGCTGGTCACGGGTGACTGGCTGTATTCTGCTGGAAGGAGCGGGTGATGTGCCGCTGTGCCGATCATAACCATCTCCTGCACTCCCATAAGCGGAATGATAGAAGTCTCGATTCCAAGCACAGCATTCGCTCCTGCGGCCTGTGCTTCGGCAGTAATTCGCTGTAATGCCAGATGGCGCGTCTCATTAAAAATCTGGGAGTACTGGTGCACCTCGCCCCGGGCCATGCTCTTGAATGCCCCCATAATACCGCCGCCGAGCCCGATCGAGTAGGCGACATTTCCAAAAGCGAATTTGATTGGAGTGAAGCCGCTATCCAGAAGGCAGTAGAGCTCCTGTCCATCAGCAGACGAGGAGAAAGAGAGCGTCTCTGTCTGGACTCCCTCCTGATGAACGGTCGAGCCGATGGAAAGAAACTCGACGTTGCCGCTGTGCTGCACCAGATCGCTGCTAACACCAGTAATTCCCACGCCACCATGACGCTGCGCCTCGCCCACCATACGCTGATAGGAGTTCTGGCGTCCATCATGGATGATACTTGTGATCTGCGGAACTTCGCCGCCAGCCAGCATATTCACGCCAGAAGCAAGCCCTCCCAGCACTCCCATGGAAAAAACGCTATTTCCAATAACAAGATCGCCTGCCTGCATTCCCTTGGAATGCAGGCAGAACATTTCATTACCCGAAAGCCCTGTCATCACCGCCATCATGTCCTCCGTTTCGAAATGCACCAGGCAATATTCGTGTTTTTTTGTGAGCCTGGAGATAAATCCGTATCATTAAGCTGAATAATACGTATAAACGAATAGTACTTACTTTTGAGTAATTAAATATTTGCGTCGAACTGCACTCCTATTGTAGCAAATAGAAATCGATTGCGGGTACTCTAATTAGGATAATTTGTTTAAGTTCAGCCATGACGGCCGGACAAATGATGAAAGCGAGACAAGAGCGATGCCATTGAGAAGCGGTACTCCCATGCCCGAATTGAGCGGCGCTACTGAGTGGGAGCATGGAGAAGTAACGAAAGAAGATTTAGCCGGCAGCCCGGTACTGGTACATTTTTGGGCGAAGAGCTGTCATATCTGCCACGACAACATGCCGCAGGTAGGCGAGTGGCGCGATAAATATGCTGCTGCTGGATTAAAAGTAATAGCAATTCATATGCCGCGTGAAGAATCGGATACCAATATTGAAGCCGTGCGATCAGATATTAATGCTCTGGGACTGACAGAACCCTGTGCAATCGATAATCAGCATGCCATCGGAGACCGGTTTGAAAACCAGCTTTGGCCGGCATACTATATTTTTGATGGTGAAGGCAATATGCGCGGCAGAGCAGGCGGCTACGCTGGCCTGAAAATGATTGAAGCACCACTAAAACGGGCGCTTGGTATCGATACAGCCTGATTCGTATTGCCTAATCCGCTCCGTACCAAAAATATGTGTAGTGCAGTTTCTGCCGCGATGCAGAAGCTGTTTCAGCAGCATGACCCTGGCATGCTGCCTCTATAATCTGGTTAGTTTTCGGTACTGTTCAGCGCCGCTTTCAGCTCCTCATCCGCTGGCTCTATCAATACCTGCCTTCCGGAGTCGCGCTGTATAACGATAGTAGGAACTTTGCCGCTCCCGCCATTCAGGCCTCGCATCGCTTCTTCTGAACCAGAAATTTTCTCAATATCGATTTCCTCATAAGCCAGTCCAGATTTCTTTAAAATCCTTTTAGCGCGCATGCAATCGGGACACCAGCTTGTTACAAAAGCAACCACTGTCAAAGTATTACTCCGCCTTTCAAGCACATTTCTTTTATCAGAATTTCTGTGGCGCTCCGTGTTTACGCAGTGTAACAGTTGCGCCCAGTTCCTGGAGCGTACGTTTAACCGATTCAGCCTTCTGCGGCGGCAGATTGATCCCCACAATGAGCGGTGTTTTCTCAGAGGCTGTCGCCATCATTTTACGCGCATCGGGCAGATTAATCACCAGCACATTCTGCAGTTTAAAGGCGAGTTCTGTCTCCTGCCGCCTGTCGAAGGCAGTCAGCAGTACATCCATATGTTCCGTCGAAGGCGCTTTACCGGCAAATCCGGCCACATTCACCACCGCCTGATTGTTATCCTTGGGAGGCGTCAACAGAAGAGGCCGATTGCAGCGGTCACACAGATAGTGTGTTACATTTTCTGCGACACGGTGTTCAGTTCGGCAGGCTCTGCAAATCACCGTGTAGACTGGAATCATTACTCCATCCGCAAATTGAACCGTCCGGCTGCAATGCTCACAGTCAAAAGTATCGGTAGGCACCGCATCAAAGTTTACCGGAGTATCACAGTAAGGACAGGCGCAGGCCACTTTTTTTATCAGATTAACCTGAGTCCCGCGATACAGCGCCGCCATCACGATACTTCCGCCGATAACCACCGCCAGCGCACCTACTACCCGATAGCCAAACAGCATGGATGGAGGCACATAGAACTGCATGAAATACAGTACAATAGCAGCGACTATAAGAATTATCAGGCCAACAAAGGCGGTGCCTGCCGATTCGGTCCACTCTTTTTCCTTAACGTCCGATATACGCGATGCTCGCTTCGCCATTCCCATCTCCTCCTATGGAGTAAACCTGTTGCGTGGTTGATGGTACTGCTATTCAAACTGAAAGAATAGTATAATTTACTATCGATAGAACCCGCTTCAGTATACCACTCTTGATCGGTCTGTCAAGGGTATCCCGAATATCTCTCGGAAAACCAAATCCAAATGGATACGTATAACAAAATACATGAACAGTAATCCAAAGCAAGAATATACAAAACTTACTCGAGAATCTCTCCAGGCAATCAAGAGGCTGCTCCAGTTAGCCTCTCCATATCGAATGATTTTAATAGTCGCTGGCCTGCTGGTGATGATATCGACAGGTATCTCACTTTCCCTGCCGCTGGCAGCGCGATGGTCGCTCGATAGAGTGATGAAGACACACGAAATTCACTCTCTCGATCAGCTTGCTCTCATTATGTTTGCGCTCATTATTACCGGATCGATCATAGGGTACGCGCAGTTTGTCATGGTGGCTTATGCCGGAAATCGAATTGTTATGGAGATCCGGCAAAAACTATTTGCTCACATTCAGCGCTTACCCGTTATTTTCTTCGATAAAACGCGTTCCGGCGATCTCACCTCCCATTTATCAAATGATGTATCTCTGCTGCAGCAGACGCTTACCGATGATCTGGTTCGGCTCTCCGGAAATATCATTACGCTGTTTGGCGGCATTACACTCGCACTATTCATCGACTGGAAATTGACTGGTGTGGTAGTACTCCTTCTAATGGCGACGCTCAGCTTCTTCGTGATCTTTGGAAAACGCCTTCGAAAAATGACCCGCGCCTCGCTTGATGCCCTCTCCGATGTGATGGGGATGATGGCCGAATCGATCTCTAATATTCGGCTTGTCAAAGCGTTCGCGAGGGAGCCTTATGAAGATCAGCGTGCGGGTGAGAAGCTGAACAAGGTTTTTCATCTCAATATGCGGGTGAGTATGCTCGACGGTGTATTCGGCACGGTC
>JBBRDM010000129.1:0-16363 GCA_038203935.1 Chthonomonadales bacterium | reverse complement strand
ACGACTATCTTATTGTTGCGACTGGTTCGTCGCAAAGTTATTTTGGAAATCCAGAGTGGGAGCAGTTTGCACAGGGATTGAAAACGCTTCCTGATGCACTCCATATTCGGAGCGGGATTCTTCGAAGTTTTGAACTGGCAGAAAGAGAACGGGACAGCGAGAATAAAATCCGCTTGATGACTTTTATTCTGGTGGGCGCTGGTCCCACGGGAGTTGAAATGGCTGGAGCCATCGCAGAGATATCTCAGTTTGCTTTGGCAAGAGATTTCCGACATATAGATACAAGTTCTGCGCGGGTGATTCTGGTGGAAGCTGGGCCATCCATTCTCGCAAGCTTTCCAAAATCACTCTCCGATGCTGCGGAAGCTCGGCTTCAAAAAATGGGTGTGGAAGTATTGAAAAACACCCGGGTTGAAGATATAGATGCCTGCGGAATAGTTGCAAACGGGAAGCGCATCGAATCCAGAAATGTAATCTGGACGGCAGGAGTGCAGGCTTCGTCCGCAGGATCCTGGCTGCAAGCTAAATGTGATCGGGCTGGGAGAGTGATGGTCGAGTCTGATCTCAGCATTGCAGGCCATCCTGAAGTTTTCGTGCTGGGCGACACCGCGACGATGCAGCAGGACGGGAAGCCGCTTCCAGGAGTGGCTCCCGTGGCAATGCAGGAGGGCAGATATGCCGCTAAAGTCATCAAGAATCGTGTTGAATCGAAGCCGGCGCCACCACCTTTTCGATATTTCGACAAGGGAAATCTTGCTACTATCGGACGGAGTTTCGCCATTGTCGACGCGTTTCACATTCGATTAGCGGGATTGCTTGCCTGGCTGATGTGGATCATAATTCACATTTTCTACCTCATCGGATTTAAAAACAGGTTCGTTGTCATGTTTCAGTGGGCATGGGCTTATCTCACCTATCAACGCGGCGCTCGCGTTCTTACACAGGAATCTGAGGACTCTTTGCCGAAGAACATTAAGGCTTGTTGATTTCCATATTGAATTCGACAGCTTAGTTATGAGGACTGCGTGATTTGGAGTTTGAATAAATGTTACTGAGTTTTAAGAGAACAATTATAATTTGCAGCGTGTTATCATTATTCGGTACAGCTGCCTATGCCGATGATGCTAAAACACATTTCGATAAAGGTATCTCTCTCTTCAGAGATAAAAAAGGCGATGCCGCGCTCGTTGAGTTTGAGAATGCAAGAAAACTTGCTCCGAATGATGCGGTCATCCTCTACTGGATAGGCTTTATAAATCTTCAGCAGCGTAAATATACCGAAGCTCTCGAGCCGCTCGAAAGCGCCGTTCAGCTGTCACCTAATTCTTCAGATGCACATCTTAATCTGGGAAATGTCTACGATGGCTTAAAACGATACGATGATGCAGTCAAAGAGTTTAAAACAGTAGTTAAGATGCAACCAAAATCCTCAGATGCCTATTACAATCTCGGGAGCGTTTATGTTAAACTAAAACGCATTCCTGATGCGGTCGAATCGTATAAGCATGCCGCCATGCTTAATCCCGATGATCCGTATATCCAGGATGGCCTGGGATACGCATTGCAGTTCGATGGCAACTTCGAATCATCTGCTTCCGCTTACGAGCGAGCCACGAAATTATCGCCAAAAAATGCCGTTTTTTGGCTTAATTTGGGGCTTGTCAGCCAGCAATGGGCACGTGAAACAGTACGCTCACATTCTGTTAACGGTTCTCAGCTGGCAAAGCCTATATGGGAATCTGCCCGAACGGCGCTAGCGAGAGCAACCGATCTGGAACCAAACAACTATCAGTACAGAGAAGCATATGGTGAGATTCTATATGATACCAATGCCGATTTGGATGCGGTGTCACAGTTTGAGCGCGCAGCCACTATTTCTCCGAAGCAGTTTGATGCTCCCTACAATCTCGGCCTGACACTGGTACGACTGGGGAAAGAGGCTGCGGCAGAATCGGCTTTCAAGAAAGCAGTTGCAATCAGGCCGAATAGCAAGCCTGCTCTTCGTGCCCTCGGGCTATCCCAGTTCAGGCAGACAAAGTTTGCTGATGCTGCTGCGACATTTGCAGCATTAACAAAAATCACGCCGAACGATATGAATGCCTGGCTTGATCTTAGCTCTGCATTGCTGAAAAAAGGCGATGAAGTTGCGGCCACCTCCACACTTGAAGAGGCCGAGAAAAATGGGAAGAAGGGGAAAGGACTTGCTGCAGTGCGGCGGTCTCTGGCTGCCAGATACTATCGAAAAGGTGATCCAGACAGTATTAAAAAGGCGGAACAGGAGTACAATTTATCGTTGCAGGACGATGCGGACCAGCCGGAAGCGCTGAACGGTCTTGGCTTATGCGCTCAGAAGCAGAAGGAGCTTAAATCTGCAATCGATTATTTTAAGAAAGCGATCGCAGCGAATCCGCAGTTCTCCGATGCAATCAATAATCTAGGGGTAGCCTACGAACTTAATGGGGATACCAAACTCGCCATAGCCAGCTATAAAAAAGCCTTGACCGTAAATCCTAATAACGCACTTGCCCGAAGAAACCTGGCTAGATTCGACAAATCGAACCAGGTGAAATCGACCAATTAATATTCTCGGATGCCTATAGTACATGCCGAAGGCGTGACATCGTCCAATGCGTCGTAAGATGTGAGGATTTACCCGGAGCAAGTGTAACCATGGGGCCAAGCAGTTCAAGTTCTACATACTTTAAAGGATCACTGTTCGTATAGATCTCCTGGCCGCAGCCGCCATCCGGGTATATCTTTCCTGATTCATAACGTGCAGAGACCTGTAATCGAATATCTCCTTTTTCAGCACGCAGCCAGCCCAACGGTGAATCAACTCCGATTTTAGCCTTCTGAAGTTTATCGCGTCGAAGAATTACCTCATTTTTTTGCACTTCCAGCATACTGACGAGCTCCCCTTCGTCTACAAAGAGGTGGTATCCCTTTGGAAAATGGCCTGAAGTATTTAGAGGTAAGATTGTTCTATCGGGATCATTCACCTGCATCACTTCCCACACTGACCAGCTTATCTCTTTATTGCCGGAATTGGTCATCGTATTTTCGATGGTTACTCCCGGGCCAGAAGCATCCAGGATTATTTCCCGGCTAAATCGAATTCCTAACCTGGCGCTCGCCTGGCCGGTGATAATGAGATGATTGTCCGTGGTGATATGTACCGTTGCAGCGCCGCTGTCGATATCCGCATCGGGCGGCCACTCCCAGTTTGACTGAGGCGCAGGCCAAAGTTTATCGCCTCCGTAGTTTGGCCACTCTTTGGCGGCACTCACTCTATCGACTTTCTTCCCAAGCAAGTCCTGATTTTCCCAAATCATATTTGACGCACCCACATATCCATAATGCATAATCCGCCCTATCTGGGGAACGTACACCAGCTCCACAGCTCCATTTGCCATCCGATAGGAACCCTGCCATCCCTTATAATCGATCTGATTTATTGTGGTAGATGCCAAACTTGAATTCGCGAGGATCACAAACATTGCTCCGAAGATAATATAGTTTCGTTTGCAGCGATGCATGAACCCACCTCATCTTAGATAATATGTAAACTTTGGGAATTTTGCCCTGAGCTGAATCCCAGGCCTGGATTTGCGAAGTCCATTTAGCACATTGGGTTAAAACCCATGTCTGGATTTGCGAAGCCCATTTAGCACACTGGGTTAAAACCCATGTCTGGATTTGCGAAGCCCATCTCCGGTCGCAAGCTCCCTGCATGGGCTGACTATTGATTTGAATTCCTGTCCGAAGGACAGCATTCCATCTGAAAGACGACCGCTTTTTTCAGACGGGGGTTTTTAACCTCCGGCATATGTATCGGACGACCCCTTTTTCCAGACGGGGGTTTTCAACCTCCGGATCAAATCGGCATATGTAGCGGACACCGCTTTTTCCAGACGGGGGTTCTCAACCTCCGGATCAAATCGACATATGGTACCGACGACCAATTTCTAGACAGGGTTTCCATATCAGGAAAAAAATGAACACTGAAATTGCCTTCATAGCGTATTCAGCGCCGCCAATATATATCTTACCCTCGAATGATCTGTTTTGGGGTGAGAGTGAAATCCGGAAAAATATCGGAAATATTATGAGGGCGCATCTGCTTCTGGACGATTTCACCAAGTATATCTCTATAGTCGGTGGTAACACGAAGGTCTCCCGGGCCGTCCAGCTGATGTTCGGACATCCCAGGCCAATCGGTAATAACCTTCCCTCCTGCTACTACACCACCCCATACGAACATGCAGCTCGCTCTGCCATGATCGGTTCCCAGCCCGCTATTTTCATAAGCCCGCCTGCCGAACTCCGTCATTACCACCGTGGTAACCTTTGATTTATAGCCGCCAAGATCATCAGCAAACGCCCGCAAAGATTGACCAAGATCTGCCAGACGGGCGGGCTGCCATCCCGAATCGCGCCCCTGAGCAACGTGAGTATCCCATCCTCCCATATCCAGACAGGCAATTTCAAGCCCCACATTTCCCTTAATCATACAGGCAGCCTGCCTGAAACCTCCGGCAAGTTCCGAATCATGATATCGGGCTCCATTTTCTGCGCGATAGTGTTCGGGATCCAAATTTTTGACTGCGTCCAAAGCCGCCAGCGTTTCCTCGCCAGAACGAAGTACAGCATCTGAATTCGGTTTTTCGGAACCATACATCGCTCTCAAAGCAGAAGTGACCGAAGCCTCATTTGCTGCATGAAACTGCTTACCATCACTGCCCGTTGGTACCGCGAGTCGGAAACTGGAGAGGCTGCTGAATGCGGAAGCGTTTGTGGCGCCGCGCAGTGAATCGGGCAGCGTATCCGATACAGCTACTGCTCGTAACGGCGACTCAGTCTCACCAGAGGTGCTGTTCAGATAACGCGCCAGCCACCCGCTGGCAGTGCCGCCATCCTGGGCAAGCCCGCGCTCCATCGTCGCCATTGCCTCAAAGTGGGATCTCGTCTGATCTCCCGAGCCTACCGCATGCACCAATGCTAATTCACCCGACTGATAGAGTGGATACAGAGGTGCAAGCGACGGATGCAGCCCATGAAATCCGTTCAGATCAATAGCCCGCACTCCTTTAAGAGCGCTTTTATCTCCAGGTTTTGATAAAGCCAGCGATGGCCGCAGCCGGTAGTATCCATCATCTCCATGTGGAGGAACAATGTTCAATCCGTCCGCGCCGCCGCGCAGAAAAAGAACCACCAATACATGGTCAGACTTTCGGGAATTGTTTGGGGCCAGCGCCACACTCGCCAATGCACTGCGCTTGCGGCTAATACCGCCTGTTGCGGCCGCTAAAGCTGCACCCGTAATCAGATGCCGTCTTGTAATTCTCATAATTGAACTTCCTTTAAATCATTTAAAAAATATTTCAGCAAAGTATAAATCCTACTTCCCTGTAGTTCGATAGCGGTCTAGCGCCGCCCGGAAAGGCTTCGCAAATTCAGGGTGTGTCTGTTCGAATAATGCAACTTCTTTCCAGGCCAGCCCAAAGCAGAAGATGGCTCCCAGGAGGGCCAACAGAAATAACGGCCCAAATATAGCCAGAACTACCGCCTTGCCCATGAATACTTTCGCATCGTCTTCCATTTGAACGGCTAGCTGATTCAAGCAGGTCTGGTAATCACCGGTCAGCTCGCCTGTCTCTATATAGTTAACCAGGTTCGGCGGGAGCCATTCCACATGCGCCAGGCTCGCTTTAAGAGACCAACCATTTCTGGTGCGCGCGGCTGCCACTCGGAGAGCGGAAGCGTAGGCACTATTGCGAACACTGACGGCGGATATTTCCAGCGCCTGGGAGACCGGGATACCATTTTCCCAATGTGCCGCGAATGATCTTGCCCATCGTGCTCCGGCGGCGCTTCTGAATGATAATCCGAGAATCGGCGCAACTAAAAGAGGAGAGGAAACGATTTTTTTGACGGCCTGCGCTTTGGATCGAGTAGATGCATTCCATGCCGCTCCTTCCAAGCCAAATAGTGTTGGCAGGCTCAGTAAGCTGCTATCGAACCTATGGCCAACATTTATACTTTTATTGAAAGTAAGCTGGAGGCGTTCGATTGCTTTGTCGACATTTCCTTCGCGCTCGCCAGCCTGCAGCGTAGGAATTAGTATTTCTGGCAGTAAGCTCTGGTGCGGCAGAAGCGCTTCCGATAGCAGCACCCCCTGAGAAACCATAACGGATGCAGCCAAACATATCTTTCTCAGTTCCGGACTGACGTCCTTTGAGGATGTGGCGAGCGCCTGTGCCATCGTTTGTCCGGAACTCAAAAGTGCATTTATATTAGCAAATAGCTGAGAATATTCTCCGTTTTTGCCTTCGGTTCCCAACAAAGAGATATACAGCGCATTTTGAATCTGTACTCGTCTGCTGATCTTGGGAGAGGCAGTTATTTTTTCAACGGGAGCCGTCCGAATAATCACTTCCGAAGTGATCCGTTTTGGAACGATCAACTCCTCACTGAGAAGTTGATCTTGTGCTGCTGCTTCGAGCGTATTCTGCTGATGTGTTTGTTCCATGAGTTTAAGATACAGGCGCTACTGCTTTAGAATATCAGCAAGATTGAAAGACAGGAGAGGCAACACATAGCCCCGCCAATACAGAAATTTCCTGGAAATTGTGGCCGTTGCTGACCTGATATTTTTTAAGCGCAGTTTTCAATTCGCTCATTGACGGATGATTCGCAGGCAGAGAGAGAATAGTTTCCAGCATACGATCGAGATCATTTGCTCCGTAATGGCCATGAATTCCTTCGATATCCACTGTGGTGCCATTAATATGGTCCGAGGTGAGCGCAAGCGCGAAGTTCCACCGCCCCAACAGTGACCCCGTCCAGGCGCTGGTTTTTGATGGGAAACCGTCCGGCATAGGCCATTGATACAGCGGCTGGCCCATGGCTGCGAGATACTCCTGGATTCCATTACCGCCATCCGTATCCGCGCTCAACGCTCTAAGAGCAGATGCGGCAAAGTCGAGCGGCCTCTTCAGAATAGGTTTTCTATAGTCTGGATTTAGCAGACCATCTAATAGTATCGGCCGGAGTGTAGACTTTAAATCGGTCTTATTGATGAGATATGCTGAGGCTGCTTTGGTAACTATTGGTTCGGGAGCAGCGCCCAGATACCGCATGCATAGTTTCGAAGCGATAAATCTCGCCGTGGCGGGATGGTAAGCGAGCGCATCCAGCACTTGAGCAGCATCTCTTTTTCCGCCGTTTGGTTGTATGGTCAAGTTTAGAAACGGAATATATTTGAGGCCGTCATCGTGCTGTGCTAGATCATAATCCGGCATGCCGCGTTTGAATCCGGTCTGGACTGTCCAGCCAGTGAAACATCGCGCCACCGCCTGGATGTCCTTCAGAGTGTACCCACTGTGAACTCCCAGCGTATGCAGCTCCAGCAGTTCGCGCGCGTAGTTCTCATTGGCCACACCCCGCCTATTCAGATTGTTGTCGAGGTAAGCCAGCATAGCAGAACTTTGCGCTGAAGAATGCAGCATATCATGAAAACTACCCAGCACATGCGGACGAATTACTCTTTCAGAGTCGGAAGGAATGAGTGCACGGCCGTCGTTTTTCAGAGCATAGATATTGAAGTGATTCGTCCAGAAGTCAGCCAATGTTTCTCGGAGCTGGTGGCGGCTGTAGACCGCCCTCAGAATAGCCGCCTGCTGAATTTCTCGAAGCAGCTGCTCGTCGGACATATCGTAAAGTACATCCGGTGCATCCTTTTCGTCCTGAAGCGTTTCCAGTGAATCGACTCGCCAGGAAACGATAGGATCCTCGTCCAGCTTGTCTTGGAGCTGCTCTTCCAGCCAGTTCGCAGCTCCCATTGTAGACACTGCATTCATTGCTCCGGAGTCGGGGCCAAAAGCTGCCCTGTTCAGCACGACTCTTGCAGTTTCAGATTTTTCACCGTTCCATACAAGAGGCACATAGGAAGTTTTCGCGGCGCCAGTTATGCGCGATGTCTGACTGCGAATCTTGCTGCAGCCAGCTGTCGTAAGCGCTGCACCCGCAGCAATTAGCAGTGCGCGCCTTCCGGGGAGAAATTCTGAAGTATCCAACGATGATGTCTTCATCTTAAAGCGCCCCGTGCCCCTCGACAGAGGTGAATTGTGCTGGCGAGATCTGTCCTCGTCTCGGCCAGAGTGTCTTGGCTCCTGCCCCCACCGCAAAGATTGCGGAAAGCGGCGCAAACAGCAGCCATCCAATGTACGGAAAACCGATAGCCATGCTGTAGATCAGGCTTCCCCGCACGAGCGATCCGAATGATGTTTTCGCCCCGGACATATCCGAAATACGCCGGCCCATCAGCGCGGCCAGTCCAGCGCCCCCAAGTATGAGTGTTCCACCAAAACTGAGAAAAAGAAGCTGCCCGATTAGTTTTGTAATTGGCGAGGGGATTTGAAATATCAAAAATGCCCCAATAACTGCGGCCAGCATGCCGAGGCCGCTGAAGAAACATGCCCTCGGACGTTCCTCTAAAGCGAGTTCTGCTCTTCCAGCCTGTTTGGGCAGCAGGAGCGCCACTGCTATAAGTAATCCTGTCCACGTCGCCACCAATGCAGCTACCACCGCAACCGCTGCCTGAACTTGAGCAAGTGTCATGTTATTTTCCCTTCAAATGGTTATCTTTCATTTTATGTACAATGAATTATTCTGAATACTCTTTCGATTTGGAATGAGTTTCAATATCTTTCAACTTAATATGGTGAACTTCAATTCCGCAGCAACTATTTTAGTTGTGTTAATCTGGAAAATGGCTGTTAAACTGAAAGAAATCAATAATGTCAGAACACACAACATGCTTATTTGAATGAGATGATCGAATATAGGCAATAACTCATATCTGCTTTATCCTGGCAGTCTCCAGAAGTTTAATACCAGCAGGTAAATATCAATTTTATGGTGAATTTATACTACTATGGAAATACTTTTTATGGGCAGTGGAACCTCGCACGGAGTTCCCATGATCGGGTGTGAATGCCCGGTTTGCCTCTCATCAAATCCCAAAAATAAACGGTTCAGGCCATCCATTTTAGTCTCGAATGAAAATAAATTTATTCTAGTAGACACAACTCCTGAACTGAGGCTGCAGTCCATTGCTTTCGATGTGAAGAGAGTGGATGCTGTGCTCTATACCCATACCCATGCAGATCATATTTTTGGGCTGGACGATCTGAGACGCTTCAACGATCTTTCTGATGCAGAAATTCCTGTCTATGGAGATGGAGGCACTCTCGCAGATATTCGGCGTATCTTTAGCTATATCTTCATGCAGACTCAGACAGGAGGAGGCAAACCCAGACTCACTCTCCATGAAGTCGAACGACAATTTGAACTGTTCGGGCTGAAGATCAGTTCATTTTATGTGATGCATGGAAAGCTTCCAGTTCTCTCCTATCGATTTGATCTGCCCGCAACCGAAACCAGCCATTCGAAAAGCGCCGCCTATGTGACAGACGTAAATTATATTCCACCAGAATCGCTGGCTAAACTGCGCAGCCTCGATCTGCTGATTTTAGATGCAGTCCGTTACGATCCGCACTCCACCCATTATGGTTTGTATGAAGCGGTTGCGATAATCGAACAGCTAAAACCCAAACAGGCGCTGCTGACACACCTTTCCCATCAGTTCGATCACGATAAAGTCAATGCAGAACTCCCAGGCAATATCAAACTGGCGTTCGATGGCCAGCGTATTCAATTTTGATACGAACTGAATTTTCAGAACTCCTCGTATATATATTAGAAATAGATTTTTTTTATAGAAACTGGTAATAATTGAAGGCAGCAATTGAGGATTTGGCACTTGGCTTGCACTATATGAAATTGAGCAGGTAAATAACCAGCTCAACATAAAGCTATAGAAGTAACAGGAGCAGTATCATGAATAAAATTTTAATCGCCGCCGGCCTCATACTCAGCATGGGTTGTACACTCACCGTTTCGGTGCTTGCTGAATCATCCGTTCCAATGGGACCTGTGCACACAATTTTGGATAATGCCACCGAAGTAAAGCACAATGCTTCCATCTATCAGTGGGTGCGTGTCAATCGCGAAGTGGATCGAATCGTCGCCGCCGAAGGCAAATTGATGAAATCACTCGATGCCAAAAATGCAGCGTCCTTGAAGGATGCAGTCAAGTCACTTCGATCAGCACGCCTGGCGCATGATTCAGACAAATGCGTCGATGCGGCCAGCAGCCTGGTAACTATAATGAATTCGATAGTGAAATAGTCAAATTCCAATACGACGATGCCGCAGAATTATTTTCAAATAATTCTGCGGCATTTTTTTGCCGCTTCTTTTATCGAGCGCGAGCTAAATGCGAAAATATGTATTTTATCGGCGATCCACTGGAATTACGAATTTCAATGCCGTATGCGTGGTAGAGAATCTAACCACTTTTACATCCTTCAGCCCAATATCTCTCCCCGCTTCGATGACTTCGATCTCTCTGATACACTGCAGCCCTTTTGGATAGACTACCCATAATGCGCCTTTTGGTTTGAGCTTTTTTTCAGTTTGAACAATTCTTAAGAGCTGATATCTGTCTTCAATACCTAAAAATACACAATCGTATTTCTCTCCCTCATTTTCATTGGGATTTGAATATTCAAATCCCTCGGGCAGCCAATTGAAGTGAAGTTCCATATCGATTAAGCCTACCGTCATCCCAGCCTTCAGTCCGAGTTTATCTGGAAGCGAAGACGGGTTGAGAATTTTATTTTTCCACTTCGAAGCGCATTCCCCTAATTCAAAAACTACATTCTGGTTGGATGTGGTGATATGGAGTGAACCTGATTCGGCTTCAACACTGGTCATTTCAGAGAAAAGCAGTTTTATTTTTTTAGAGCCTCGAAAGGTAAGAAAGTCAGTCTCCAGCAGCGCTTTCCCTTCATCGGTTTCCTCTTTTATAATCACTCTACAATAAGCTTCTTGTCCCATCATTATCTCCAGAAAAGAATCGAGCCGATCTCAATAAATGAAGATCGGCTCGATTAGCGCCAGCCAGATTCTTAATACTATTTTTTCTGTATAGCGTGACCACCGAATTCGTTGCGCAGGGCTGCCAGCACCTTCATGCTGAAGCTATCGTCCTGCCGTGATCGGAACCGCAGATAAAGTGAGAGCGCTATAACCGGCGCTGGCACGGCATGCTCTATACTCTCCATAACCGTCCAGCGTCCTTCACCCGAATCCTCCACATATCCACGAATCTGATCCAGATTGGGATCTTTCGAGAAGGCATCTGCCGCAAGATCGAGCAGCCAGGACCGCACTACACTTCCGTGCCGCCAGAGTTCGCAGGTCGCGTGCAGGTCGATATCCGGATAGGGACCCGCCTTCAGAATCTCAAAGCCCTCAGCGTAGGACTGCATCAATGCATATTCGATCCCATTGTGAACCATTTTGGTGTAGTGGCCGGCGCCTGAAGGACCTGCATGCAGCAGCCCATTCTCTGGCGCGAGTGTTGTAAGCAGCGGCTCGACTATCTTAAATGCCTCGGCATCGCCACCCACCATGAGGCAGTATCCTTCTGTCAGCCCCCAAATACCACCGGATGTGCCGGCATCGAGAAAATGAATGCCTCTTGGTTTCAGCTCATTATAACGTCGCACGGAGTCGGTATATTTCGAATTGCCGCCGTCGATAATTACATCGCCCGGACTAAGCATATCAGCCGCCTCGTTCACGACCGAATCGGTAATCTTGCCGGCGGGAACCATACTCCAGACCACTTTGGGACTCTGTTCGAGTTTGCCAATAAGCTCCTTGAGCGATCCGACCCCTACCGCACCAATATTTCGTATGCGATCCTGCGCATCCGTGGCGGGATCACTTCCCACGACACGATGCCCGCCTTTAGTCAGACGTTCGGCCATATTACCGCCCATCTTACCTAGTCCTACTATTCCTATCTCCATGGATTTACTTCCTCCTCCGATCAAGCAATTCAAAAGTGTTTAAAACATCTTTAAATTTCGGTAGATTTGATCTCGTGCGTTAGCTAATACTCTCGAACTCTATTTTTCCGATAAAAGGCCGTGGTACCTTCCCATCCAATAAGGAAGCAGCCAGGCAGATCCATCTTCCTCTTCCCGACCGTCAATGCTTCCTCCTTCCAACTCGTAAGGGTTTCCATTCCAGCGTTCGAGATGCCTTTCACCTGCCGGAACCACGGTAGTACTTTCAGACTTTGGCCTGTTAGAAATATTGATCGATCTGAAAGCAATATCCGTTCTTTGCGAATTATCGCAGCGCCAGCTAATCAATTCCCATGGCCACTCCTGCAGCGTTTCTAATGATTTTTCAGCCTCGCAGCGCTGCCCGGTAAGGGCGCCATAAACAAAATTAAAAAATGGACTGTCCTCTTCCCGTGCAAATCTCCAGCTGCGATCCAGGCTTTGAATCAAAACCCTGCGGATGTCCGGATCTTTTTCCAGTGAGAGAAGTACATAGTAGACCATATACGACATTTGATCGTCCGAATGATTCTCACCATACCATGCGTAGCCTACTTTTTGATTGACCGTATTTAAAAGGTAGTAATTTTTTTCGATAAGCTCTTGATATTTCTGAGCATATTTTGGATTCCCGCTTACATGCTCTGCCAGCTTTAGATAGGCCAGAATCTCGAGTGAATTGATGCCGCGCTCTTCCCACCATTGCGGATCGTCGTTGATGAATTTAGGGTTCCATACTCCCCACAAAGTATGCCGGCCCGTGGGGCCGACCAAAGTAAGATCATGGGAAAGTATGTTGTCCGTCAGCGCAGTCACTGCAGATGCAATCGATTTCCTTTCATCACCATCTGCCACCAGTGTATAGTAGAGATACCAGGCGAAATAGTGACCATCGGTTTCGTCGGAAGACGTATCCCCTTTGCACCAAACATTCGGGTCTATCGGCGAAGTGAACCATATTTTATCCGATTCGCCCGCTACTCTTACGGTTTCATTCGAGTTATACCCTTGAACATCCTTCTCATCTTTGCGCTGCACAGAGCGTGCTGGAAACCCTGGCACACCCGTGTATTTCAGGAGGTCGAGCATAGCCCACATCGATTTTTTTGCAAGCGCCTTTGCAGCAGGATCTTTTGTGGTGGCATACCGAAAACATTCTGCCCCCACATAGCACGCTGTCCATAATCCATCATTATCACTCGCTTCGTGCACCACTCCGCCAGTAACATCACCTGGTTTTTTCAGGCTGCCGCCAGTCACATATCCGCCGCGATTATGCCGCGCGGTAATCTGCTCGTAGTGCTCCGCTTTCTTGTCCAGCGTAACCGATACATCGAACAGATGAGCTACTCCGCCGTCAGTCGCTGCCCATGCGGAACCTTTTTCATCCACTATTATCGCGTTGACATGGTTGTTTGGAAGCCATCGCGGTCCCGAATAGTATTGCCACTTTCCATCTTTCGTATATCTGCATACACCTTCCGAAGTACCTGCCCAGATATCCCCGCTGTTTCCAAATGCGATGCAGGTGATGTTTTCGTACGGCAGTCCGGAAGCTCGGTCTACCGGATTCCAGAAATCAGCTCCATTCGTTGCATAAAGTCCTGCTGTGGTACCAAACCAGATATTCCCCGTTCCATCTGCGGCCACACAAGTAATTGGCGCATCGATATTTACTGGAGGCTGCCTGGTGAGATAGGCTTTTGGTTTCGAAAAAGGAATATATTGATCACCCAAACTGTGAAATACACCTCGGTCGGTTACTATCCACAGAATTCCATTCTTCAACTGGGCTGTACTCATGATTTTAACGCCAGCCGGAAGCTTGGCGATGTCTGCGGGAACCGTGGTAAACTGCGCCTGTCGGTTTGATTCTAAACTGCGCCAGCTGCCATCGGAAAATACCGCCTGACCACCATCGGTTTGTGCCGTAATCTGACCTTTAATTATCTGGATGTTACTGATTTTCTTTCCGGGAAGCCCATCTTTTTCTGTATAACGATCAGACATGCGCTGTGGATAAGCGCCGGCTAAAATTGTATTATTGTTTGCACCTGCAGATTGCAATATCGAAAATAGACTTATTGTCAGCAGAAGTGAGGGAACGCGCATTGGCAAAAGCTCCTATTTTTTCCTAGCATACCCTATACTGTGCGGAGTTACAAAGCAAAAAGGGGAACTCCTGCGGCATACAAGCCAGAGGATCGCGTGTGGTAAACTTACTTCCAAACATGAATCTTCCCAGAAAATAACCTTCGTAGACGCGACACGTAATTATAAGGAACATTTTAAAATGGCCGATGAATCGATATCAACCAGTTTAGTCGACTATGTGCGGGATCTCTTTGCTCCGTCGGAACTAGATTTTGAGATGCTCACTAAAGGTGCGAAAGAGTTTGGTATGCCGGAGGGATGGGAGATATCATCGGATGTGGGCCGGTTATTTCAAACATTATGCCGAGCCATCGGAGCAAAACGTGTCATCGAATTTGGAACCCTTGCAGGCCACAGCGCACTCTGGTTTGCACGAGCGCTTCCTGAAGATGGAAGCGTGATTTCTATTGAAATCGATCCGAAGTATGCGGCATTCACCCAATCCCAACTTGCTAAGCTGGCAGATGGTGAAAAAGTGCAAATTCGCGTAGGAGGAGGGATGGATTTGCTGCCTGCCCTTGAAACCGAAGTGCGGGAATCCGGCGTCAAATATGATGTTATATTCCTGGATGCGGACAAAGCGCACTATCCTGAATTCCTGCTCTGGTCTGAAAAAGTGCTTCGTAAAGGCGGCTTGCTGCTTGCGGATAATGTACTGAGATCGAGTTCCTGGAATGGTCAGACTCTGCTTGATTCTTCCGCGGATGATGCACGTATTCTCGCAATACGTAGATTCAATGAGATGCTGGCCAAACATCCTAAATTTACATCAATTATAGTGCCGATGCGGGCGGGAGTAGCGGTGGGAATATTCGAAGGATAGCTGTTGGCGCGAAATCATTAAAATGAATGCGGAAGTCCCTCTTAGAATTTTCGAGAGAGTGGCGAGGTTTGTAAATTGAAAATTCCATTTAAGAATATATTCGTTATCACGTTTTGTGTTTACAGCACACTGGCGCACGCGGATGCAGCCGGTGAAAAGAAGAAAGCGCAGCTTGCCCTGGTGAAACAGATCGCAGTTGTACCTATTTTTTTCAGTTCCAGTACACTCTTCAAACCGGAAGATTCAAAAGCTGTCCGTAAACCCGATAGCCCTGAAAAAAAGCAGGATAAGGTTCTGGAAAACTATCGCAGCCAATTGAGGAAACTGGAGGAGGATGCAAGAACTATTCTGCCTCAGCGGACTATCTCGAGAACTCCGTTTACGGTACTCGAAATCGATAAAATAGATGCTGCTCTCAAAGAGCTCAAGCTGACGCCACTGATGCTTTTTCAAAATGGCGGAAAAATGAAAGGTGGCAAATTCCCATTGCCGGATACCGCCGCCGTTCAAAAATTATGTGCTTTTTTACACCTGGATGCGATCATAATGGGTACGATGGATGAACCGCGCCGGACCAACGGGCAGTACTATTTCGATCCAGGCGGGTTAAATTACGACAGTGCGCATGTTGAGACTAAAGCGGGAATGTTTCTTATGAAATCGGATGGAACTGAAATTCTGCACGACTATATTGAGACACTGCATCCCGTTACAAAGCGCAGCGATAAAGATTTTGTGATGGTGGATTGGAAAGAGTCAACCGAACTTATGATTGAGGATTTTTTGGACGAAGTCTGCCGCTACGCCCCTGCGAAACGATAGTTAAAGTGATTCCTATCATTACCATAACCCCGCCAATGGCGCTTCCTGCTTTAAGCGCCTCCCCTCGCAAAAACCATCCATAAAATGGCCCGGTCATTGGCTGAATCAGTATGAACACCGCCATTGCCGAAACTGGAAAATGATTCAGCAGATTGTACCAGACGCCATAACTCAATGCTGAACAGATCAAACTAAGATAGATTAAACCGGTAAGTGACTGCCAGCTAAAGATCAACGTCGTTCGCTGCAGTTCAAGCACCGCGAAAGGCATAAGCAGCAAAGCGCCGATTACCATCTGTACGCCGGCAACGAATAATCCATGATAGCGGGCAGCCAGGCGTTTTCCCACGATGATCGTAGTGGACTCGAAGCAGAGAGCAAGCAGCGCAATCTTATTTCCAGCCGCCTGGCCCGCAATCAGCCAGATACCGCCCAGCCCTACTATCATCCCGAACCACTGTCTTTTAGAGAGACTTTCTTTCAGGATAAAACGTGCAAAAAGCGCGATAATCAGAGGTTCACAGGCGAATATAAGGGAAGAATCAGTAGCGGTTGTTCGCTGAACACCAAAATAGAACACACC
>JBBRDM010000128.1:0-16393 GCA_038203935.1 Chthonomonadales bacterium | reverse complement strand
GTTCCAATCTACCTGATGTATCGTTCACTCGGTCTGCTCAACTCACAACTAGGATTGATCATCCTGTACACGGTGGTCAATCTCTCTTTCTCGACATATCTGTTAAAAGGATTCTTCGACGATATTCCGCACGAATATGATGATGCTGCCTTACTGGATGGCTATTCTCGCTTCCAGGCATTCCGCAAAATCTCGCTGCCGCAGGCGCTCACCGGGATTGCCGCTACGGCAGTTTTCTGTTTCATTGCGGCCTGGAACGAGTTTGCATTTGCTCAAATTCTCTCGGGAGTGCCGCCGCTGACAGCGCCGCCATCGATCATAGGACATACGGGAGCCGGGGGCACCGATTGGGGACAGATAGCAGCGGGGGCGGTCGTATTTTTAATTCCTGCTGCTGTTTTTACCTTCATTATGAGAAAGCACCTCCTGCGCGGTGTCACATTCGGCGCACTCAAACGATAATAAAATCTTTATAATTTCGATACCTTTCTTTGGAACACTACACAAATTATGGCCACTGTTCAAGTTAAAAATCTACTCAAAAAATTCGATCACAATATCGCTATAAACAACACTTCAATGGATATAGAAGATGGAATGTTTATGGTATTCCTGGGACCCTCGGGATGCGGCAAGACGACTACGCTGCGATGCATCGCCGGTCTGGAACTGCCGGATGGAGGCCAGATCCTCATTGATGGGGAAGATGTCACTAATCTGCCGCCTTCGGCAAGAGATATCGCCATGGTCTTTCAGCAGTATGCCATCTACCCACACATGACAGTGGGTGAAAACCTGGCATTCCCGCTGAAAGCAGTACGAACTCCCAAAGAGGTGATTGTCGAGCGCGTAAACGAGGCGGCAAAGAAACTGCACATAGAGAAACTGCTTGGGAGGAAACCGGGAAAGCTTTCAGGGGGTGAGATGCAGCGCGTCGCAATTGGCCGTGCTATCGTTCGCCGCCCGAAAGTCTTCCTGATGGATGAGCCGCTCTCAAACCTGGACGCCAAACTCCGAACCGAGATGCGAGCCGAGATCAAGCGCCTCCAAAAAGATCTCAACGTAACCACCATCTATGTTACCCATGATCAGTTGGAAGCGATGAGCATGGCGGATCGAATCGCGATTATGTATGGCGGAATCCTGCAGCAGAACGGAACTCCTTCGGATGTCTACGATCGCCCTTCCAATCTGTTCGTCGCAGGATTTATTGGTTCACCCTCCATGAACTTTATTCCCTGCCGAATATCGGAAGATCGAACTTCCTTGGTTTTTACGGATAGTTCTAAAATGGCGATTCAGCCTGCCGCGAAAACCAGATTTGCAAATGTCCCCACTGGTAAAGACTTAATACTTGGTGTTCGCCCGGAAGATATCACTTTGAGAAAAGATCATCAGGAAGAGTACGAGCAATCGGAAGTCTATATCGTCGAACCCCTTGGAGCCGAGAATATTGTCGATCTACGCTATGTCGGTTCCGCTTTGAAGGTGCGCACCCTGCCCACTTTCAGCGCGAATATCGGGGAGATCTTGTACATGCGCGTAGACCAGTCGCGTTCACATCTGTTCGATGCCGAATCCACACTGGCGCTGACGGGATAGGAGCAGGCATATGATGTCCGGAAGATTTGCTCAATTTATGGAACTACTTGCGATGGCGCTGATCGTGCTGGGAATCATCTCGCTCTGTCAGCCATGGTGGTTTGGCGCCTATTCAAACGGCTTTCGATGGCTTGTATGGGGCTGGCTGGGAATGAACATCTGGTCCCACCGCCGTCCAGTTCGTCCTCTTGTCGCCGAAGGCAACCCTCAAGTGACCATCGACGGCCACCCTCCCTTAGAAGTCTCCTACACGCCTACCCCAAAAGATGCGTGATTTTGATTGGTAAGTTAGAAATCTATTCTTGATGTTTCTCACTTAGCTGGACCATAACACTCTTCATAAATCGGGTTCGGAAATGGAGCGCTATAGGGTTCTGTGCCGTCCAAACCTAATGCGAAAAAGAGGGTTGCAAACTGACCGTGCTTATAAATTGTGTTCTGGATCATGTGACAGATAAACCACCGAACGCTTAGCTTGGTATCTCCGTTGAACTGAAACCGCTCGGCATCCATCTGTTCCTGCGAGAGTTCTGATATCAGTTTTCGCCATTGTTCCGTTACTGCTTGAATCGCATCACACATCGCTTGAGGATCAGAAGGAGGTTCAGGGATACGGGTATGTTTGGAAGGGTCTGGTTCGAGTATATGCTGGCGGTCACATTGGAGCCACTGCCAGGTATGCGCAGCCAATATGCGGGCAGTCGGAGCGGCAGGGTTCGGAGTCCAATCCCACTTATCAGCAGGCAATAGGCGCAGCCGATGGGTCATTCCCTCCAGATGTCCGCACAGCAGCCCAATATAAGCTTCATTCTCAGAAGTTGGTACGTACGACACTGAATATCCTCCTAATTTTAATGAGTGTAGATATCTCATCAGCCAACGTATGATACGCAGCCTGGTCATATTGAAAATCGTCTTAACTTGCGGAATTTGAGTTATGCAGAATAGATATATCCACGCGCCAGTATAACCCACTTTCCATTGCGATTTGCCAGAAAATAAGTTGCATCGGCAGAATGTATGCTCCAGGGGACTATCAGATGAACAACCGCAAACTGCCTATCCAATGAATATCCAGGCGGATTTGCCAGTATTGGACGATGCAGCATTTGATCCACAATTTCTTTTGTTTTTTCCTCTTCACTCTTTCCTTCGGATGGATTTGCCTTTTGCGCAAACGTTATGCGTTTATCCTTTGGAGTAAAAATTTCGAATCCATCTTTTGCGCCCAGTCGGTTGATCATATGCTTGACGGCCTCGTGAGACTTTTTTCGCTCCGACTTATTGAGCTTGTTCAATTCTTTTTTGAATTCTCTGAATGAAGAAGTAAACGGCTCGTAGACTTGTTCCTGAGTCATAGAATACATATCTGGAATAGGGTCGATCAAAAGTGTTTTGTCGTGGTCAATATATGCGCTTTTACTTGTATCCGAAAGAATATACACTAAAACAGCCTCAAGTACTTGAGGATCCAGCATTTTATTCGACTGAACAACATTGGGAGGTGTCGGAATCGTCGCTGAAGGTTTTATCTGTGGTTTGCCAATTAAACCGCTATTGCCTATCACCAATGCCAGTACAAGGAATATCATTTTGGGTTCCTCAATTGAACAAGCCCTGTGAGTGTGCGTTTCAATAATCTATTTTATTGACAGCCTTTCGAAGTTTCGATTTAAGCCGTTCTTGATGCTCGATTTCAGCAAGCAGGTCAAAGATTTGAGACTCAAATTCATGAAGATCTGTACGCATTTATTCAATTGATGCTTGCAGGGAAGTCTTTTCACGCAATGCGTCATATGGTCATTTTCACTGTGACTGCAGCCACCATCCGTACAGACAGGAACAAGCTGCGGTTATGCACGGCATGACGAAGAGCACATAGGCGAGGTAGAAATGGGTCCATACCCCGAAAATCAAGACGAACGCGAGAACCGAAAGCCCTGCCCCAACACAGATCTGGCCTGCTAATTCGCGCTCTTCCCGGCTTATGAGAACCTGGGCGCAGCCGAAGGCTATTCCAAACCAGGCTCCCATTGGAACGGCGAACATCAGTAAGATCAGCAAAATCGCTTGAAAAGGGATATGTCTGAGATGAACAGCCATGGCGATGGTCATGAGTACAACACCAATGAACGCGCCTTGCCTTGCCGCGCACCAGAGTTTTTTTGCTATCGGCATAATACCTTTCCCTCTATCCTTTTACGACTCGATCCTATATTGGCTAAAGCACACGAGAAATCACTTGACAACCTACAAGTATGATATGATGATACACTATAATCGCAATCAATTTATTATATAGGCCTAACTTGATTTCACCGTGGATGTTTTGGGAGACTGGCTTTGGAAAATTTTAGTATATTGATTGGCGTTGTTTTCTGGCCTGTGGTTATAGTCTGCTGGCTGCGTAACATTCGTCAGCGTAAGCTCAAACGACCAATTGCCTACCTGGGTACGATACTATTAATAGGAATGCCTTTACTGGGAGCGGTTTCCCTGGGCAAATATATGTTTTTGGATGAGCCGCTCTATTACGCTGTTGGAGATGGAGATGTGGCTAAGGTTAAGCAGCTCCTCAGTCTGGGAGCGAGTCCAAATATTGAAGTTCATGGAAATCATGTGATTGTAGTAGCTGCTGCAAGCGGGCAGGTGGAGATTGTTCGGATGCTTATGAACCATGGCGCTCGCATTAAGGGCGGGGATGATTGGAGGGATGATACTCCTTTGCAGGGCGGCACAGATGTATGGACGCACACAAGTAATCAAACTGCTGAAACAGGCCGGAGCGACGAATTGAACAACTAAATTCTCTTTTCATAGGTCATTAAGCGGCAGCATCGCTAGGACAAGGTCCGCCGAATTTATAAGCAGCTTTATGTCCTGCATGATTCAGACAAATTCGTGCGTCGGGAATATCTTGAATTAGACGCTGCGTTGCTGTGAAGTCGTCCTCATCGCTGTCCTAGTTTCCGCTCTCGATATCTATGTCAACAAACTTGCCCATACTCTCAGACTCTAGTTGAGGACGAATCTCACGTTCGTTAATTTCGGAGCCGCGGAGGGCAAATTCCTCGTTGCTATAAGGGATTTGTCGAACAGTCATAATCATTCTCCCTCATAGAAGATAGATGTCAGATTTTGTGTACAAAATCAATACTACTCTTTAAACTAGCCTAATAGAAAAGCGAGGAGATTGTCTCGTCTCACACAATTCATCAATATTATATTGTCATTAAAGGTCTTCCCAAAGAATTACCTGGTCAAATCTCATCTGCCCAACACGCAGATAAACATCTCAGACCACCCTTGTTTAGAAGTATTCTGTAATCTCATCCCATAGACGTCTGAACAAAAGATTCAGCGGGCTTAATTTCCACAGCTCCAAAACTTATTCATCCTCGTAAAAATTCGTGCAGAATACATTCCCACTTACCGACAATTTGAAGGAACGTACTCCACATGAAAGGAGGTGAAACAGAATGTTAACCCCCTCATCCTCACAGCAATATGCCGTTATTCCAGCAGTAAACGAAGATATTTCGAATATCGTATCTGTCAAAAATAACGACGAATCAAACAAAAACAGCATGAGCTTTGCCAGTATTCTGGATAACTCCAGAGCAGCAAACAAAGCTGTCAACCGTGCAAAAACAAGCAGTGCAGACATGCTCAAGCGACAGCAGGATAAATCCCTTCATGAAGAAGAGTATCAGACTAATGCTTCAGAAGAGGCAGCATCAAACGATAAAGCGAACGAGTCTTCTCATAGTGACGAAGCCGGAAACTCAAAACCTGTCGATGAAAAAAAGAGCAAAGACGATTCCAATTCCGAACTGAAGACGCCTGAGAACCCGAGCAAAGCAGTACCTGTAACCGCTGCTGCAGCGCTGCTTACTATCATCCCAACGGCGAATAGCCTGCCGGTGACAAACCTCCAAAAACCTATCGACTCAGTTCCTGCACCTGTCAATCCTGTAAATGGCTCGATAGCAGCGCAGGCTGGTACCGTCGTAACCCCTCAAGCAGGGCCTCCCCGAACAAATGGACAGCTGACTACAGATGTACGTCCCGTAATATCTAATAAATTAGCAGTTCCTGAATTACCTATGGACCCGCATGCCGCTGCAAACGCAGCAGTATCGGGAGTAGGCCAAAAAACGCAGACCAATAGCTCGAATATATCTGCCGCTGCCAATTCAGTTCCTGGAATTCCATCCGCTTTGGTGAAGGCAGATACTGCACCAGCAATAGCTGTCACTACCGATGCAAAATCGAGTGCATCGTCCTCTCAGTCAACGCGAATCGCCGCAGAAGCTCCACAGAGCAATAATGGGACAGCCAATCAACCGGCTGTAACCGCTGCAAATCCATCAGAACAAACCACAGTTCCTGATGAAAATGCATTAGAAGCATCTGCTGCAGCTGCCCAAAAAGCATCGGCAAACCAGTTGACTGGAATTGAGCGTATGCTCACGGTTGGAAAAATCGAATCGGATGCATCCAGTCAGAGTAAAGATGCCAATATTCAGCTCGCTGCGAACGCCTCTCCAGCGGCTGGCGTATCAAATTCGAAAGCATCTTCACCGCACACATCAGAAACACCTTTACATAGTTCTCCAGGCATTCAGCCACAGACGAACAGTATCGCTGCGGCTCCTGAATCGCCTGTTCAAGATCAGTTCGTGCCTGTCACGACATCGTCCACTTCGATCAGTATTATATCAAAAAATATACTGGTCTCTCTCGGCGCTGAATCTACAATCAAAGCAGACATTGCATCACCAGAGGTAAATCGATCGTCTGGCCCTGTGATTTCTGCGGAAGCAAGTAGAATAGGAGTTTCCACGGCGGTTAGAGCGGAAACCCAGACTTCTTCAGACAGCAAAGGTCAGTCTGATCATCCGCAAAATAGTTCGGAAAATATTTCCGCTGGAATCGGGCCCGCTGGCAGTACCAAAAGCGGTATCGATGCGGAATCTGCAGTGCAGTCATCTGCACCATCCACTCCTGGCCAGCAGCTTGAAAGAGCTAGAATTGTTGATCAGGTAACGCGTCATCTGGAAACAATGAAGTTAGCAAATGGCAAAGGGGAGCTTACGCTCCAGCTGCAGCCGGCACATCTCGGTTCGATCAGGGTTACCCTATCGAAATCAGCCGCAGGTGTCACCGCACATATCCTGACTCAGAGCAGTCAGGTTCAGCAGGCTATGCAGGGAGCGCAAGAGCATCTGCGCATCGCATTGGAGAGCAGAGGAATAACTCTGGACAAATTTCAGATATCCCTCAATCAGAATGCGCTGCAAAATGGTCAGTCATCCTTCCAAAGTGCTTATAACACACGGCAGGAAAGCGCCGGTCAGCAGTCACAAATCAAGTCGCACGTTTTCGGCTCCGCGCAGGAACTGAATATGGATGCTGTCGATAACTCGATTGCAGTAGTTTCAAATAATACGACCTCACGCCTGGACTACCGGGCTTAGATAAAAATAGTAACCTTGCAGGAGAGAACTCCGTTCTCTCCTCCTCTCATGAATTTGAAGGAACGAAAATGTCAGTAACAGGTGTAACCAACCCAGACCCAGGCAGTGTTATCGGAACTAACGCACCTCCGACTGATCCCAATAATCAGCTTGGTCAGCAGACGTTTCTAAGGCTCCTGACTACGCAGCTTTCCAATCAGGATCCACTGGCGCCGCAGGATCAGTCTCAGATGCTTGCCCAGCTAGCACAGTTCGCAACGGTGGAAGGTGTGAATAGTGTGGTTTCCAGCCAGAAAGGCCTCCAGGCGGCCAATCTCCTGGGTAAAACAGTTTCGCTTATGAATAACGACAATCCGCCATCGCTTATAAATGGAAAAGTAACTTCTGTTAATCTAAGCACCGATGGCGCAAAAGTCAGCCTTAATAACTCCACGGATACTTACTCGATTAGTAATGTACAGCAGGTCACCGATACGCCGGTGGTTCCAGCCGCTAAATAGTCCTGTAACGTATCGATGTGCGCAGGAAGGTGTGAGGGAACTATCCCTATGTCAGATAATCTAAAAATCCAAAATTCCGGGATTATACCGTTACCAAGAGATCCAGCAGACAGCAAGTCTGCGATTGGAACGGCAAATTCTACTGCTAAAGATTCTACCGCGGTAGCATCCAGCTCATTCGCTGATATGCTGCGATTGCAGCAGGGAATTTCTCCGAATACTGCTTCTTCCGGCAGCGCGGTCAAATTCTCAGCCCATGCACAGACGAGGCTGCAGTCAAGAAACATTTCTCTCGATGCCAGCCATATAAACAGGCTTCAGGGAGCAGTGCAGCGGGCAGCAGGTAAAGGATCGAGAGATGCACTGGTGTTGATGGATGATCTGGCTATGGTCGTCAGCGTATCAAACAGGACGGTGATTACTGTAGTGGACAAAGATAACATGAAGCAAAATGTTTTCACCAACATCGACAGTGCAGTTTTCGCCTAAAGCTGGCAATTCACAGGCCGGACCGCCGTCGCCACCGTAATCTACGGAAACGCGGAGCCTGTTCCTTTGCTCCGATTGATTGAGGAGCAATTTCAGACAATACCCTCGGCGCTAGACGCCGAAACGACAACGGAGGTCACATTAAATGCTTCAAGCTATGTTTTCTGGTGTGAGCGGACTACAAGTTCACCAGACACGATTGGATGTTATTGGCAACAATATTGCCAATGTAAATACCCTCGGTTTTAAAGCAGGGCGCGTAACTTTTGAGGATCAGCTTTCCCAAACACTGCACTTTGCTGCAGCGCCTACCAGTGTAAGCGGCGGTGTGAACCCCGCACAGGTAGGATTGGGCGTTTCGTTAGGGGCAGTAGATACTATCCAGACTCAGGGAAACTTGCAGACTACTGGAAAATCTACGGATATGGCAGTCCAGGGAAACGGCTATTTTCTTGTTGCGCAGGCGAGTAATGTTTATTACACTCGGGACGGTTCGTTTGATCTGGACAGCACCGGCGTACTGGTGAATCCAGGAAGCGGTTATAAGCTGCTTGGATGGCAGGCGGATGTGAACGGTGTAGTCGATACCTCGAAGCCCGTAGGTGCAACAGACGTACTAAAAATACCCGTCGGAAGCGCTAACGATGTCAAGCAGACGACGGAAGCCAGCTTCTCTGGTAATCTTAGCGCCAGCGCAGCCCTTCAATCAACTTATGTTAATTTAAATGGAGCGCTGGATGGCTCTTCAACACCTGCTCCCATCACCTCAGCTATCTACGATTCGCTTGGTAATGCGCATAGTCTGGCTGTTACGCTTTCCTCGCCTGTTTTTGCAGCAGGTGTAACGACCTGGACATTAAACGCAACCATCGATGGAAATGCTATTCCACCCACTACTATCAACTCCAGTGGTGCGGGGTTTAAATTCGCTGGCGGCGGAACCACACTGCAGGCTAACGTCATAGGTACTGGAGCTGCCGGTAATTTTCCAATTAACCTGGATATCTCTGCATTGTCGAATACTTCGAGTATAGCATCCGGCACGAATGGTAAAATTCTTCCTCCCACGCAGTCTACTACGCTGAACCTCACCGGATCTCTAAACATTGATGCGGTACCGGCAGCCTTTAATACGACGGTGTACGATGCCGCAGGTGTCGCGACCACTCTGAATGTGGCCCTCACAAACCCAACACTGCCGCCCGCGGCAGGCCCCGGCGTGCCGGTCGGTGCTACATCCTCGTGGGATGTGAAAATCCTCAAAGGTGTAACGACTCTTTACGATAGTACTGCCGGTAACTCTAAAGTGTATTTTGTACCCGGTTCTGGCTTCGTCACGGCAAATACGGCTACGGGAACATCACTGGGCGGCATCATCAACTTATCTGCCGCAGCCCCGGGAGGTAACAACGTTGGTCAGCAGGTCGCAGCCGGTTTTCCGGTCAGTGTAGATCTGACAAAACTGACAAGTTCGAGCGCTGCATCATCAGCAGATGGTATTGCTGGGCCGCCGTCTCCGGTTTGGAATACGTCGTTAAATATATACGATAAGCTGGGATTTCAGCATACAGTCAGCCTCCAGTTCAGCCGGGCGCTGGTCGGTGCGGGAGCTCCAGGAGGATCGGCATCAAGGTGGGAGTGGACTGCGACCGAAAATGGAAACCCACTCGGTTCAAGTACTTTGCCGGGCAGCAGCGCGCTCTTCTTCAACAGCAGCGGCGCGTTGATAAACCAGAACAAGCAGAACATCTCGATTGCACCCACCAACGGAGCGCCATCGTTCACAGCAACCGTCGATTTCTCCACTCTGTCACAGTTGTCTTCACAGCAGTCTAACGTATCTGCCTCCGCGCAGGATGGCTACCCGGTAGGCACTTTGCAGACCTATTCGATCACCGATGCCGGACTTATAACAGGTGTCTTCTCTAATGGGCAGTCGCGCACCTTGGGACAGATAGCGCTGGCGAGTTTCCCAAACCCATCCGGGCTTGAGAAGGTTGGCCAGAATCTATTTTCTTCTTCCAATAACTCCGGTCTGGTGCAGGTCGGCCAGGCGAATACCAGCGGACGAGGCAAAATCAATACGGGCTATGTAGAGATGTCCAATGTCGATCTTTCTACCGAGTTTACCAACCTTATCGTAACTCAGCGCGGATTCCAGGCGAATACCCGCATCATTACTGTTGTAGACGATATGCTTCAGGACGTAATAAATCTGAAGAGATAACCGATAATTCTCCAGAGTGGAGATAATCCGGGTCTGCTGGATTGCTCTGCTCTGGAAGTTCGCTATTTGAGGGGCTATATGATAAAAGTCACCCGTTTTAATCACACCGAACTCATGGTAAATGCGGATATGATCGAGTTTGTGGAGCACACTCCCGATACTGTAATAACCATGATTACCGGGCGGAAAGTACTGGTACTTGAGACTGTGGAAGAGATCGTGGCGCGTGTTGTGGCGTACCGGGCAGAAATTGGCAAAGCATTCGTACCACGGCTCGATCATGAGAATCAAAATGAAGTTCAGGAAGCAGCCTGACAGCCGCTTGATCTAATTAATATTTGGACAGATAGAAGGTAGTGAAACCTAATGGACTTTGCAACAATAATTGGACTGGTGGTAGCATGGGGAGCACTTATCGGTGCGATGGTTATGGAAGGTGGAGAGCTCAGTTCGCTCATTAATCTTCCGGCCGCACTGCTTGTATTTGGCGGAACCTTTGGCGCGGCTACAGTCAGCTTCAAGATGAGCCAAATAATGGGACTTCCAGGAATTCTTTCTCAGGCTTTCACCGAGAAACAGCATGATGTCGCTGATCTTATCGTGACCCTCGTTCGCTTTGCGGAGCGGGCGAGAAGAGAAGGACTGCTTGTTTTAGAAGATGAGACACGTAGAATTGACGATGATTTTCTGCAGCGAGGTGTACGTCTGGCGATTGATGGCACCGACCCCGAGCTGCTTCGTGAGATTTTAACTACCGAAATACACTTTCTGCAGGCGCGCCACAAAACGGGCGAGAGCATTTTTACATCACTGGGTGGATTTGCCCCTACGCTTGGTATCATTGGAACCGTTGTCGGGCTTATTCATATGCTAGCTAACTTGAGTGATCCTGCTAAAATGGGTCCACTAATCGCAGGCGCGTTCATTGCCACTCTCTATGGTGTATCCAGTGCAAACCTTATCTTTCTCCCAATCGGACATAAACTCAAAATGAGATCTGCAGAAGAGGTGCTCATACGTGAAGTCATGGTGGAAGGAATTTTATCGATTCAGGCTGGCGACAACCCGCGAATCGTCGAGGAAAAGCTCAAAGCATTTCTCGCACCAAAACTTCGCAGTACACTGCCAGGTTCATTTGGAGTTACAGCGAGATAATTTAATCTACCAAAAATGAGGAGATGTCGAGCTCAGATTTCGATTTTGAGAAGACAAGAGTATCAGCATGAAATTTCGTAAACAACATATTGAAGGGCACGACAACCTCGAACGCTGGCTGCTCACCTATGCAGATATGATAACGCTCCTGACAGCGTTTTTTCTCATGATGTACTCCATGTCGGTCGTGAGCAAGGGCAAATTCAATCAAATGGCTACCTCCGTGCGTGGTGGATTCACCGGATCTGCAGATGGGGGACAGAGTATTCTGCAAGGGGGCGGCGCTCATTCTAATACAATGGGAGTTACCACAGATACTCAGGAAGCCCATTATGAAAATGCTGTAAGTGATTTGAACAGTTATGTGGAACAACATAACTTGGATGGTAAAGTAAGCGTACGGTCAGATCAGCGCGGAGTCATTATTACTCTTCTCTCTGATAAGATGCTTTTTAGAAGAGGAAGTGCGGTGCTAAGCAGCAATAGTGGCGCGGTTCTGGATAAAGTAGGGAAAATACTGAAGGCGGCTCCCAATGATATCCAAATTGAGGGGCATACCTGTAACCTGCCAATAAGCAGTGCACAGTTTCCTTCGAACTGGGAGCTTTCCACAGCGCGGGCAGGAGTAGTTCTCAGATATTTTACAGAGCACTACGGGCTTCCTGACAAACGTTTCAACGCATCCGGTTATGCCGATACTCGGCCGCTTTTACCGAATACTACGGAAGCGAGGCGCGAAAAGAATCGAAGAGTTGATATCGTACTGCTAAAAACAGAAAAGCAGCGTACCGCCGAAATTCAGCGGCAGTCTGAAATACAAAGAATAACCAGTCGGACCAGTGTGACTGCTGCGGATAATTCTCAAGCAGCAGGTTCAAAGCCTAAAGAAAGTCCAAGCGGACCCACACAATCCGATAAAGCAGATCGAAGCGGAGCGGGGAGTTCCACTCCTTTAGAACCAGAGCCGGATAGCTCGACAAATCGGGATACGGGTGGTGCGGTTGAAGTGCCATAAAGTAAGATAGATTAATCAGTTAAGCAATAGATAAATTATTTAATCCAGAATATCGATAAGTATATAAAAAGTTCAGCTTTAACATTATGAAACAAATGATTGAGCGATTATATCTTCGCTCAATCTAAATATATAAGGAAATACAATTCATGGCAGAAGCAAAAACAGATGCCGCCTCTAGCGGTAAGAAGAAACCCCCGATTAAAATAATCGTTGGCATTGTAGCGCTCATTGTAATTATGGTGGTGGCTAAGGGTGTGCTGGGTAAGTCCAAAGCTAAGGCAGTAAAGAAAACACCTTCCCACGAAGTGGGTATCTCAGTTCCTTTGGAAGAGTTTCTAGTGAATCTTACGGGCGGGGATCACTATCTTCGAACCACCATCTCTTTAGGAATGTCCAAAGAAGTTAAAGAAGAAGAGACTAAAGAGAAAATTGCGCCCATGCGAGATGCCATTCTTACAGCGCTCAGCTCTAAAACTCTCAAAGAACTCTCCTCGGATGATGGTAAAGAAGCCCTTAAAAAAGAGTTGGTAGAGAAAGTCAATGCCGCAGCTGGAAGTGATATGGTGGTAAAGGTATATTTTACAGCTTTCGCGACACAGTAGAGAGCAGTTCACGAAGATCGCCTAGTAACTTTCACATTGTCAAAAACCGGATCCAGTAAATGGATCCGGTTTTTTTGCTTTCAAAAAAATTCTATTGGTATCGATTTGATTTTAACGCTGAGCATTTAGAAAGCTGACGATATCCGATTTACTAATAACCGGTTCTCCCGGGGCAATATTATTGAGCTTGCCTTCCTTCATCCAGTGTTCTAAAGCGCTCACGAGATCAAAAAGATGCGCAAAAGAATCTGCGGTAAATAGCAACGGCTGGTAGTGGTCAATTTCAAACGATTGATTGATTACCCAGCCAATCTGCAAGGGATATCGCTGCACCTCAGGCGATACTATAGCATGCTTTAGCTCGCCGTGTGAGCTCAACAAACCGCTGCCATACGCTTTTACGCCAGTGGCAGTCTGCATAAGTCCGAATTCAATAGTGAACCAAAAAAATCTGGCCATTGCTCGCACGATGCTGCTGAGCCGTCGAACTCGTTCCGACTCGTTTTTTAACTCGGCAACCAGCTCAATTGCCGTGTTAGCGCAATCACCAAATCTTACGAGTGCATCGGCAAATGCTGGATCTGTATGCATCGGTACATGCCCGGCAATATCATGGAAGATGTCTGGCTCGGGTAAGTAATCCAGATTTTTGTGATCTCGAATGGTGATGGTCGTCGGAAACTCCCGATTCCGAAGGCAGTTGAAAAAAGTATAAGCCGGCACATAACCGCTGACCGGTACTGCTTTAAATCCTGTGAGCGGAGAAAGAAATCTGTTCACATTGTCCAGCCTGGGAACGTGCTCATGATCGAGGCACAGGTTCTCGATTCCTTTCAGGAAGTGTTCGTTCGCATAGCGGTGCCAGTAGGGCAGCATCCGCGCATAAAGCTGACTCCACGCCTGATGATTGCAGAGGGAGTACTGTTCATAAGGCTGATGAATGAACAGTTCGTGTCGTGCCTTAGCAGTCTCTATATATTCCGATTTATTCGTCGTAAGTCCCGGCGATTGAATATCTTGAACTGTAGGCTTCGTGATATCGGACTTTTCGTTAGTGTAGTTAACCATGGTTCAACTCTTATAAAACTGGGTATCTTTCCACCTGGAAAAATAAGGCTGCAGTTTAATACGCTGGTATTTCCCGGTGGATGTGACAGGCAGGTTATCCCCGAAAACCACCACCTTAGGGCATTTCGCAAATGGAAGTTTTTTGGCACATGCCTCTAAAACGATAGATTCATCAATGTGACTTTCAGGTGCTCTGATAATATATGCTCCGATTTCCTCCCCAAAAATACTGTGCTCAAATCCTACAGCAAGCGCTGCGGATACCCCGGGAATTGCGCAGAGCACCTCATCGATATCAAATGGTGAGTAGTTGACGCCGCCGCGAATTATCAGTTCCTTGATTCTGCCTGTGATAAAGAAATAATGTCGGCAGTCATGCCCTGTTAAATAGAACCCCTCATCCCCGGTTCGAAACCAGCCATGCTTGAATGCTTCGATATTCGCATCGTGGCGATTGAAATAGCCTCGCATTACATTACTCCCCCGTACGACTATTTCGCCGCGAACATTCTCCGCCTGAAAAATTCCGTCCTCGTTATGAATCGCCATCTCATTGACCGATATAGCACAGCCGATGGAAGGATATCCACATTCGAACATCCAGTGTGCGTACTCTTGTTCCGGCAATTCTACCGGCAGAAATGAGGAGTAGCAGGTTGTCTCCGAAAGCCCGTATCCATGCACAATACGTATTTTAAATTTTTCATAAAACCGACTGGCCACTTCGACTGTGAGCGGGCCAGCCCCACATATAATATGACGAAAGTTAGGCGGAATAAGCATTTCACTTTTATCGTGCTTTTCACATAACATCGCAAGTATAGTTGGAACCACACTGACCCACGAACACTGCTCTTGTATCAGATTTTTCCAGAAGGAGCCCGCATGAAATTTATCAGAAAGAACCACACTTCCTCCAGAAAGAAGCGGCGTTATCAGCGTTACAATAATGCCATTCACATGATGTATTGGCAGAACACAAAGTGCCCTGTCATGAGAGTCAAATCGGTGCCACTCTGCAATACTTGCTGCATCGGCCAGAAGATTTTGCTGTTCTAAGACCACACCTTTTGGCGCTCCAGTAGTTCCAGACGTGTAGACAATAAGGCATTCAGAGTTGCGAGGTACCTCGGGAAGAATAGTGTGTGGGGGAAACCTGTCGATCTCATCGTGCAGGGAGAGCCAGTTATCCGAAAGATCAATCTGTTTTTCTTTGCCTACAAGAATAAACTGAAAAGGACTATTATTAGAAAATGCTGCTCTGCAGCGTTCCACATCGCAGGGACTCGTAAACAGCGCTTTAGCCTGTGAATCCTTTAGTATGTAAGCAGCCCGTTCGTCATCCTCTGCACGATTGATGGGCACCACCGTCAGGCCAGCTGTCCAGGCAGCAAAGTATATCAACGCAGTTTCTGAATCGTTTGATAGCAGAGTCGCCAGTCTATCTCCGTGACGAAGCTGCAGTCGATTCCTCATAAAAGAGGCGATTTGCAGAGCTTTGTTGTAGAGTTGAAGGCAGGTGTAGGATTGGATGACAACGGAATCTTTGCAGAATATGAGAAATGTTTGATCTGGCTGTGCTGTCGCACGATATTGAAGTACCGCCCCGATATTTTCAAAGCGACTGTTGAATGCATTGCTATTTTCTGATGGATGCTGATGTGCGGCTTCAATATTATTGAGCATTTCAGAATCTGAAAAATCCTCAGCGCTTTCCATTTTAGCGTTCTCCGTCGAATGGGATATCTATTCCATAATACGGAAATTATCGGAGAAAGTGGCAGAATTAGTTAATCAATAAAATAAGAGCAGAGGGACACGGTGTCCCTCTGCTCTTATCTGAAAGTAAATTATTCAAGCGCATTGAACGTGTGCAGCTTGACTAGGACAAATCTCCGTAGAGAACCTGGATATAGTTCACCTGTCCTTCATGGTAGACAGTGTTCCAGTAGAAGAAATCAGCCAATTCTGCCCAGTTGGAGGGCTGCTCTGTGAATGGATGAATGATGGATTCACTCAGCTGAGCCACGGTACGATTTTGCACAGCGCTCGCGAGCTTTTCTGTACCATCAATCAGCCATTGCAAAGCAGCTGCGGAGTTTCTGTTGGCATCAATTTTTGCTTTGGATGCGTTGGTATCGTAAGCAGGCAGGGTTCCACTGGTAAATCCCGTGGCGATCCATTCGTTGAGATACGCGCATTCCAGCACTTGATCCAGTGCATCCCTTCCCGGGTTACCGTCGATCGTTGGA
>JBBRDM010000127.1:0-16608 GCA_038203935.1 Chthonomonadales bacterium | reverse complement strand
GTGCCTAAATCCTTTGGTTACGGTAACAACGAGGATGTGCCGTTTATCGCTCTGGCGCGCCGCAAGCGAAGAGGCAGCAGGCAATAAAGCAACAACACCCATAGTGAGGCCTATACTTAATTTAACGAGAGAGCTGTTCATTTTCATACTGTTTCAGATCCTTTCAACGTGTGAACACAATTTTTACCTGCTCCAAAATATCCTGTGAAATTTCAAAGTCCTACTTTGGTCGCTTAAGGTCTTTGAAATCTCAATTTCAGATTTAACACTCCTTATTCATAAAAGCTATTAAGCCGTAAGATTCAGGATTCTATTTCTTTAATCGCGTCTGGGTTCACCAATCTTCACGAACATGGTTCCATGGGGAGGAACTTTGACGGTAAAACGGGTGTCATAAAATCCCAAAGTTTTGCGGCGCCAGATATCGCGTACAGGCTGTTCTCCATCAATTCCGAGAAGTGCCCAGGATGCAGTGATTTCTGCTGCTTCAGCGCCTCGGTTTACCAGGCCGACCGCTGTAGTTCCATCCCAGAGCTGCCGCGACCAGACTTCACTGGTACCATCCTGCAATTTCCTGCCCGCCGGTTTGCCGAGTGGATCCTGATTGACATCGAGAGCTTCATCATTGGTGAGCAGGCTGAGAGTAAATCGATCCAACTGAGTCATATCACAGCCGATCAGGAGCGGCGATGATAGAAGGCACCACATCGAGATATGGGTAATCTGTTCGTTAGGAGTAAGGTGGCTGGGGTGAATATTTGGCCCCCATCCCAGTTTGCCAACCACGAGCATATCCGGATCATTCCAGTGGCCAGGCCCGGCAAATTTTTCGTGGCCATTTTGTGAAAATGCAATATCGTTCAAGCTTCCCCAGCTGTCGTTGATGTCGCCGGTAGTGCGCCAGCAGTTTCCGCCTATTTGCGCGCCCCACTGCCACACATCCCCCATTCCATATTGGCAGAAACTGAAAAGGATATCTCTGTCCACCTTATCGAGCGCTTCCCGCATGACCCGATAGGGCTTTTGGAGCTGTTCTAAACCAAGCCCATCCGCTACATCTTCATAAGAGCACCAGTCGTATTTCAGATAATCGAAACCCCATCTGGCGTAACTCTGTGCGTCCAGCAGTTCGTGCTGATAGCTTGCCTCAAATCCTCCACATGTTTTTGGGCCAGGTGATGAGTATATTCCGATGTGAAGTCCCTTGCTGTGCACATAATCTGCCAGCGCTTTCATATCTGGAAACTTTGAGTTCGACTGGATTTCGCCGGCTGCGTTTCGGCCAGCCTCCCAGCAGTCATCTATGTTCACATAATTGAAACCATGGGCCGCCAGCCCGCTCTTAATCATAGAATCTGCTGCTGCGCGCACTTTACCATCATCCACCGCGTTTGCCCACACATTCCAGGAGTTCCATCCAAGCGGCGGAGTAAGCGCAAGTTTGTGTTCGCCGCCAACGATACGCAGTTTTCGGCTGGATACTCCGAGTGGGCCGCTTACGGTAATAACTGAAACTGTCTCACCAGGGGTCTGCAGAGTACCAGAGATAATTCCTGTATTGCTGTCGAGCGTCAGGCCAGCGGGCAGATTTTTTGCAGAAAATGTAAGGGGAGCCTGCCCGGTTGCAGGTATCAAAAATAAGAACGGCCTTCCCGGGGTAGCGCCGACTACTCTTGCGCCATGAATTGCTGGCCTTGGAGAATCACCAAATGCCAGTTTCGGCATTGGCTCGCTCGGAAGTGAAAAAGCAGCAGGTTTCGACTTTGATTTTGCATCTAACAGTATAGCTGCCCCAGCCCAGTCTGCATGGTCGTAGCCATTTCCGTCACCCGCATCCTCCACGACTAGTTTAAGTGTTTTTGCGCCGCGCAAATCGACGCTAATCTCTTTCGGCTTGTCGCTGCCTTTTAGTATTCCGGTATCTGCTTTCAGTTTGCCATCGAGATAGACCTGGAAGATCACAGATCCTTTGCCGGCAGTTTCATCATCAACCCCAGCCATAGCAACAAACTTTAATGCAGATCTTTTCAAGCTGATTAAAAATTCACTCCGCGCATGCGTGCCAAGACCATGAGGATAGACAACACCATTCAAAGTGAGCGCATGACCATCCACCGATTTAGCTGCATTCGGTGAACCATATCCCTGCAGCATCTGGGAAGTATCCAAACTCTCCAGCCATATTGCATTGGCAGGAATTGCTGTCGACATGAGGAGAGCATTACTATCCTGTGCACTTGCACTTGTCTGGATATTTATTATTGCCATAGCCAAAATGGAAAAAATTAATTTTAATCTATTCAAAATACATCCTTCTAAAATCCTGTCGAATGATGCAAAAAAATACGGGCTGGTTTTTCTTCTATTCAATAGAATAGCGTGTAAACCCTGCCCGTACTTTTAATTTCCATGAAGTAGATTTACTTCATTTTATATTTCTGAAGGAATTTCTCTACTCGGCCTTCGGTATCGATTATCTTCTGCTTGCCGGTATAGAAAGGGTGGCATGCGGAACAGATTTCTATTCTGATCTTATCACGAGTGGAACGAGTTTCAAATGTATTGCCGCACTGGCAAACTACATCAACATTTTTGTATTCAGGATGGATACCAGATTTCATTATTCAACCTCTCTGCGAAGAGTAATGGAACTATTATAGCCCATTTGCCCCGCCATATGCAAGGAAACTTCAAAAAGAGCAAGGATAAGCAGGCGACCTCATTTTGAAAGTTTACTCTTAAACGCACAGTCTTGATGTGATCCATCACAAAATGGCTTATCCGTAGAACTTCCACATCGACATAGAAAAACGGATTCACCCGCAACAATCTTAATGTTGCGGCCCTTCTCATCCTCAATAGAGAATGGGCCATCAATCTGCAAAGGGCCATCATCAAAAACTATAATCTTAACCTCTGCCATCACTCAGCTCCTATATCTATACGAATTTATACTCGTTGGAATTCCTAAATTAATCTATTTCACCGGAAGAATACGAAGATCGATTTCCGGCTCTGCATTTAAACTCAGAACGCCTGCTGCAGTTACAGTCACAATATTTTCTATTCGTACTCCAAATCTTCCCGGAATATATATACCAGGCTCCACGGAAAAACACATGCCGGATGTGATAAGAGTTTTATTTCCTTGAACTATATAGGGCGGCTCATGAGTTGAAATACCGATACCATGTCCCGTTCTGTGGATAAAATACTCTCCAAAACCAGCTGAAGTAATTTCATTTCTCGCAGCCGAATCGATGGATTCAGCGGTTATACCAGGTTTGATTGAAGCGCGCGCGTCGTGATGAGCCTTGCTCACAATCGAATAAACAGAGCTTGCATCAGGATCTGCTGGTTCGCCAAAGGCTATGGTTCGCGTAATATCAGAGGCATAAAATTCGCTCGTGCAGCCGATATCGAGGATTATCATATCTCCGGGTTTCAGTGTGCGCTCGCCCGAGCTATGATGGGGCACAGCAGTATTTTCACCAAAACATACTAAGGGATTAAACGAAGGAGATGTTTTTTTCCGTTTAAAGCAATCCAGCAGATACTGCTGAACATCGATCTCGGAAATTCCGGTCCGCAGAATTTCAACCGCCTCTTCAAATATTTCATCAATGAGATGGGCGGCCGCTGTTAGCGAAATTATCTCCTCATCCGATTTGATCTGGCGCTGCGCAGCTAGATGAGAACCTGCTGCAAAATACTTTCCATTTGGCAGAAGAGATTGTATCGTGAGGAGATGAGAAGCGGCGAGTTCGTCATCAATCAGTATGCGCGGACTGCTTCCTGAAAGCTGGAATTTATCGAACAGCGATGCGAGCACGGCTTCAGAACCTATTTCGTCCGTCCATCCAATAATCTGTTCTATTCCTGCTTGATTCTTAGATGCTTGAGGAACATTCATAGCAGGGACAACAAATACTGGTTCGCCGGAGGCAGGCACTAAAAGCGCAATAAGGCGTTCGTGGCCATGTTCCAGCCAACCGGTAAGATAGCGCATTTGGTCGGAGGCGCTGATCACCATAAGCTGAATATCTTCGGCGGCAAATCCAGCCTGAAGTTTTGCAATTCGATTCTGGAATTCATTCATCGTTTTGCTTCACAACGTCCTTTTTTTAACGGTCGTTCCTTGAGGACCATCTCCAACTTCATATCCAAGCGCTATCAGCTGATTGCGCAGTGAATCCGATTCAGACCAGTCCTTATCTTTTCTTGCCTGATTGCGCGCAGAAATCAGCGCTTGAATCTCGCTGGGTATGGCTTCCTCTGGCTGATCAGAACGCTTTTTGATATCGAGACCCAGGATAGGATCGAACTCGAGCCACAAGCTAAGGCTGCCGTAGGAATTTAGATAGCCTACCGCAAGCGGCAGAGACAGGTCATCATTCATCGCAGAAAGCACACGTTCCCTGGCTGCCTGAAAAGCTGCCGCATCACCTGCCAGCGGATCATTTTCAGACTTGAGTGCATATACTTTTCGCAGGCCTGATGTCGCAGCTTCAAGAATTTCGGTAGAAAATTTTAGCTCCGACCGATAGTGCGCCTGCATGCAGAGATATCGGTATGCCAGCGGATCAAATCCTTTGTCCTTAAGCGATTTAAGTGTATTGAATTCGCCCTTCGATTTAGATTCTTTGCCGAACCCGCCCTCTTTATCCGTTTCAAGTTTCGTGAGTAGAAATTCGCCGTGCAGCCAATAGTTTGCAAATGTGTGCCCTGTCGCGCACTCACTCTGTGCGATTTCATTGGTGTGGTGAACCGGAATATGATCCACGCCTCCGCAATGTATATCGAACGATTCCCCGAGGTATTTCATCGACATCGCCGAGCATTCGATATGCCAGCCCGGATATCCTGGCCCCCATGGGCTTTCCCATTTCATAATGTGTGTAGGTTTATTTAAAAACCATAGCACAAAGTCGGATGGATTTTTCTTCGTTTCATCTGCGATTACTTCTTCTCGAGCACCCTGCTTTTGCTCGGACAGGTTCAGCCTTGCAAGCTTGCCATACTCAGAATTTTTGGAGGTATCGAAGTAGACGCCTTCGCTGGTGACGTATATAAATCCTTTTTGCTCCAGACGCTGTATGAGCTCGATCATTTCGACGACATGATCTGTAGCGCGAGGCATTACTTCAGGTATCTGAATATTTAGTGATTGAAAATCACTGATGGCTGCATCTTCATAAAATCTTGCAATTTCCCAAGGAGATTTTTTTTCGCGTTCAGCTGCAATCTGCATCTTGTCATCGCCGGCATCCGCATCGGTGGTCATATGCCCGACATCCGTTACATTCTGCACGTGATGTATTTTATAACCGTTGAATAAAAGGGTCCGCCGAAGAAAATCCTCGAAGATATAGGTTCGAAGATTTCCTATATGCGCATAATTATATACCGTGAGACCACAGCAATACATTCGAACCATCGGCGGATCGATCGGGATGAACTCCCTTTTGCTGCGGGTCATGGTGTCGTAAAGAGTCATCGTCATGTACGTTCGATCTCCCTGATAATAAAGCGTGTTGCTTATTATACCCAAGATTAACGAGCGGCATCATTTCTTGACATTTGAGTGCAGGCGTGAGCAAGCGGGTGAAGGTGAGAAGATTTTTTTGGAGTGGACACTTCCTTATGTCCGCTCCATTTCACTGACAGTTTGTTGTGGAGTAATCCGGCTGCACTTTGCAGCAGCCATCTCCCACAACAGCCTGCCATCAAAGCAGAAAATGATAGGACCGGCGTCGGTACAGATACGGCGTCACCTGATGACATTGTACCCCCACGCTTCCCCGCATCAATTCTGCAGCTTTGCTATCGCATCCATGCATTTCCAGCGCTGCTAATAAAATTATCGGATTCTTGTGGCTAAACTTTATTATGTATACAACCTGATTCAAAGGAATATTCAGCGGTTTCGGCGAAGTAAAGCCTGGATATTGAATTCTTTAGCTAGCGCCATAAACTAGTGCCACAGGAGGCTGTAGAAAATATGCGTAGAATCAGCATGAAATTTAAATCGGCGGGGATTGTCATTTCACTATTTATGCTTCAGTCCGCGAGCACATCTTTAGCTCAATCGCAGCCTGATAATAAGCCATTTGTAAGCCCTATGTTCAGCAGCGGAATGGTACTGCAGCGCAATATTTCTGATCCTGTATGGGGATGGACAACTCCCGGCCAAAAAGTGACGGTAACCATCGCAGGCAGATCCACAGAAACACATGCCGACAAAGATGGTAAATGGATGGTCAAGCTCAAGCCCCTTCCTGTGGGAGGCCCCTACTCCATGGCCATCGCCGGGCCGCAGAATATTACTTTCGATAATATCCTGGTAGGCGATGTTTGGATATGCTCCGGGCAGTCCAATATGGAGATGGGAATCGGCAATGTGAATGATGCTCAGAAAGAGATTACAGATGCAGACTATCCGCAGATCAGACTCTATATGGTTCAGAAAAAAGTAGGGTATGAACCGCAAACAAGCTTGATCAAATCAGATAAAGACCTTACAGGGCAATGGTCTGTATGCACGCCGCAAACCGTAAAAATGGGTGGCTGGAATGGTTTCTCCGCCGTAGGTTATTTCTTTGGCAGACAGATCAATCTGGACGAGCGTGTACCGGTTGGCCTTATCGATACCTCCTGGGGCGGCACCATTGCGGAAGCCTGGACAAGTGCGGAAGCACTAGAGGGAATGCCTGATTTCAAGACTCCCGCTGAAAAAATCGTCGCCACAAAAGTTAATCCCGCGAATGGGAAACAGGATAACAATCCCAACGTAGTCTCAGTACTTTACAATGGAATGATAGCGCCAATCATTCCTTATGGCATTAAAGGGGCTATCTGGTATCAGGGCGAGTCGAATGCGGGATCAGCATATCAGTATCGAACACTGCTTCCTACCATGATCAACGACTGGCGATCTCGATGGCATGTTGGTGATTTTCCATTCTTTATCGTTCAGCTTGCAAACTGGCAGAAGTCCGTTGCCGATCCGGTCGAAGATGCCTGGGCAGAGCTGCGGGAAGCGCAGTCTATGACTGCTGCAAATTTGAAGAAAACTGGCATTGCGGTCACTATCGATATCGGGGACGCAGACGATATTCACCCAAAAGATAAGCAGACTGTTGGAAAAAGGCTCGCATTAAGCGCGGAAGCCATAGCTTATGGTAAAAAAATCGAATACTCAGGCCCGGTCTACAAATCTATGTCTCTGGTGGATGGCGATAAGACGATCAAACTCAATTTTGACCATGCGAAAGATGGACTGGTAGCTAAAGGCGATAAACTCACCGGATTTGCAGTGGCCGGAGCAGATCACAAATTCTACTGGGCCGACGCCACCATCGTGGGGAATACGGTACTGGTCTCCTCGCCTCAGGTTCCGAAGCCGTTAGCAGTTCGATATGCGTGGCACATCAATCCCGTTTGTAATCTGTATAATAAAGCGGACCTGCCTGCGTCGCCATTCCGTACCGATGATTGGCGTGGAATTACTCAGAAAAATTAGTAACCGCCGGGAATTGATTAAGCAGCTATGCGAATAATCAATTCCCGAACTAATATTTGATCGCTGGGAGCAAAGATGAAATACAGTGTCGTTGGTGATGTGATGCAGGCTGTCATCGTGGAAATGGATAATGGCGAAGAGGTAATAGCGGAAGCCGGCTCGATGATATTTCTAACCGATGCAGTGAAAATTGATACGCAGGTGACTGGCGGAATCATGAAGGGATTGGGACGAATGCTTGCCGGATCGACCCTATTCTTTACGCATTTCAAAAGCCTGGCTCCCGGCGCTACTGCCGCATTCGCAGCGCACTATCCCGGAAAAGTGAAACAGCTTAATCTTCAGGGTGACTCCTGGATCTGCGCAAAAGAGTCATTTCTATTCTGTACGCACTACATCGAAGCTCAGATTGCTTTCACAAAAAGATTGGCTTTCGGTTTTTTTGGCGGCGCAGGATTTATACTGCAGCGTCTTTCAGGTTTCGGTGAAGTTTTCATTCATGGCGGCGGCAACTTCATTGAGTATCAGCTTGCGGCAGGCCAAAGGCTGAAGGTGGAAGCTGGCTGCATTGTTGCGTTCCAAGAGTCCGTGAGCTATGATGTCGAGTTCATTGGCGGCGTAAGAAACGCCCTTTTCGGCGGAGAAGGGTTATTTTTAGTCACCCTTTCCGGACCCGGTCAGATAATTCTATCCACCATGCCTTTCTCCAGAATGGCTGGAGCTATCATGTCGCATGCTCGAGGAGAAACTGCAGCACCGAATCATGCGCTCGGCAGTATTGGTGATATTTTAAAAGGCTTATGAGACGCACTTCTCATTACAACTTGTTAAAGCCATCTAATTTCATGTGCTTAGCTAGTGGATTTCATAAAGAAATCAGCCGCCAAACACACGATTAAACAAGTTTACGGAGTCTGCCCACACTGCGTCTGCACAGGCTGAATCGTATCTAGGTCCTTCATCACGCATAAAAGCATGTTCGCCGGGATAGTGTTTGATGCTATGCTTTACTCCTGATTTCTCGAGAGCGGAGATGATAGCTTTCTGTCCTTCTTTTGGGACATGTGGATCGTTGTCACCGAAATTTATGAGGATTTCTCCGCGAATTTGATTGTTGTGCTCTAGCGTGTTCGTGGAATCTTTACCCAGCTTATCAGAGTGCAGGCCGGTAGGATAGCAGCAGACAGCAGCTTTTACATCCGGCTGCAGTGCGCATCGAAACGAGAGATGACCGCCGATACAGAATCCCATTGTTCCTATCTGGCCATATTTAACCCGATCATTGCCTGCAAGGTAATCTAGTGTCGCTCTGCAGTCAGCATCGAACTCTGCGGAACTGGTTCTGCGGGCATCATCGTTGCCGCGCATACGCCCGAGATCGTCATAACCGATGACGGTTCCAATCGGTTCGATTCGATGGTATATCTCAGGAGCTGCAACGACGAATCCATGCCCTGCAAGCCTTTGTACCGAACGCAAAATGGGAGCCGTAAGCTGAAATATTTCAGAATATAAAAGTATTCCCGGATATTGCTCCGTTCCTATCGGGGAAGCAGCATACACCCGCATCATACTGTCATCGACGTGCAGTTCTACTTCCTGTGTTAGTATTTGCATCTTTTAGTCCTCCTTGATATTGGAATAGATTAATTGAATAAATCAAAACATAAGCTGAATTCGAATCAAATGTTAATCCATGTCTCAACAACTACCCATTAATACATTTTTCACCGGCGACTGCATTGAAATAATGAACTCACTGCCTGCAAAGAGTATAGATCTCATTTTTGCAGACCCGCCTTATAATATGCAGTTAGATAGTTCGCTGCAGCGACCAAATGCGACGGAGGTCGCATCGGTTGATGATGAATGGGATCAGTTTACCTCACTATCTGAATATGACGACTTCAGCAAATCGTGGCTGATGGCAGCCAGGAGAGTTTTAAAAGATACTGGAACACTCTGGGTAATCGGCAGTTATCACAATATCTATCGAGTCGGCGCGATCATTCAAGATCTAGGATATTGGATTCTGAACGATGTTGTCTGGATAAAGAACAATCCTATGCCTCAAATGAAAGGAGTCCGATTTTGCAGTGCACAGGAGACGATGCTATGGGTGAAAAAATCTCAAACTGCTTCTGGTTACACCTTTAACTATAGAGGAGCTAAGGCTGGAAATGAAGATCTCCAGATGCGGTCGGACTGGTATTTTCCTATATGCCTGGGCGGTGAGCGAATCATGGCGGCTGGCAAAAAGGCACATTCGACTCAGAAACCAGAAGCGCTGCTTCACCGCATAATAACCACGACATCAAATCCTGGCGATCTCATTCTCGATCCATTTTGTGGTTCTGGAACAACCGCCGCCGTGGCGCATAAGCTGGGCAGGAATTTTATTACCATAGATAAAGAGCAAAAATATATCGATATAGCTCGTGAACGAATTCGGAATATTGTTCCGACATTAACGGCTTCGAGCGCTGTCTGGGTAGATGCACCGCCAGCAAGAATTCCATTTGCTTCCCTGGTGGAGACCGGTGTATTGAAAGCAGGACAACATCTAAAAATTATAAATCCCGCCATTTCAGCGACTATCTTGGAAGATGGATCGATTGAAGCAAACGGCATTCGCGGCTCTATTCATAAGGTGGGAACTGTTTTACTCAAGCAAGCGTCCTGTAATGGATGGACAACCTGGTACTATTACGATGAAATTACTTCGCACTACAGACTGATAAACGAACTTCGCAAATAATCAAATCCTCCGATTACGCATGGAAAAATATTCATGAAGCAATTAAAATATATTCAATCAGCAAGGGTTTTGATCACTCTTATTCTCTTCCTCCGCACGGGTCTTCACGAAATTCGCGCCGCTGAGCAGGCAGTTTCGAGCTCGGATTCCACCACCTTCCTGGTAATATCCGACCTTCGTATCTCTGCACAGTCCGGTAATGATAGTCATCCAGATTTTCTAAATATGCTTTCAAATGCTAATCCGGTGCCTGCTTTCGTGGTTTGTACAGGAAATGTTACGGATTCTGGGCAGTCCGAAGAATACAATAAGCTAAAAGAGACCACCAGCCAGATTGAGAAAAATGGCTCCCATTTATATGCAGTGCCCGGCAGCCGGGATATCCGCTGGTGTTCAGACGGAAAGGAACCATTCATCAGTCAATTCGGCAAAGCCTATCAGTCCTTTGATCGCGGGGGCATTCATTTCGTGCTTCTTGATTCAACCGTTTTTCTGGAACCCTGGGGGCACTTTGATCGAATGGAACTCGATTGGCTTGCAAAAGATCTGAAACGGCAAAAGGCAGACACACCGATTCTGCTGTTTTTGCATCATCAAATCGGCAGGGATAATCCCTACACTCGCCCGGTAGATAATGAATATGATTTTTGGCCGGTGCTAAAAGGAAAACATATAGCTGCCATTTTCAACAGCGGGGCCAATGCAGATATCTTTTCTAAAACCAATGGTATACCAATATTTAGCAGCGCAGGAATTAACCACGGATCTTACTACAGGATAAACTATTCCCCACTGCTGCTCACCGTCGCTAAAGTTACAAAAGATAAACCTGGGCAGGGGGTGCAGTTAGCTTCTATTGCACTCTCAGAAAAAACCAAACCATCTGTTTTACGCGCAGGCTGGGATGATCCCGCAATAGCATTTCTGGAAAGACGAAGGCCGGCAGCGACACTCGACCCGCGCGCCATATTAGATAATCCCGATAAGGAGATTGCTGAATATAAAATTGATGAGGGAGCCTGGAAGCCCATGACTCGGGATGCTAGAGATGTCTGGCGAGATGTCTTTCTCACTAAAGGCTTGTCTATAGGACAGCACATAGTCGGAGTACAGCTGACAACCAGCAATAAGCAGCTTTTTTCGGATGAACTTATTTTCGAAGTCGAGCGAAACAGTAACGAATCAACACGCAAATGGGCTGTCGATCTCGATGGCCCAATTATCTCCTCACCAATCTTAGATAACGATAACATCTACGCAGCTTCTCTCGACGGCAAACTAACTGCACTCGATGTATTAAAGGGCAAAAAAAAATGGGCATTTTCCGCGAAGGGTTCCTTCGTGGGATCGCCGATTTTAGATGGCAGCAATATACTGGCAGCCTCAGTCGACCATGGTTTGTATTCAGTCGAACTCGCCACGGGCCACCAGCGATGGCGCTTTGATGCGGGCTCTCCGCTGCTCACAACACCCGCAATACTGAATAAGAAAGTCATCGTGGGCAGCGAGGGGAAAATATACGGAATCGATAGTGATTCCGGCAAACAGTTGTGGACTGTCCCTTCACATTCTGCTCTGCTCAACCACATTGTTACTGATGGATCCAGAATTTTTGTAGCTAATGCAGATGGGTCGATTTCAGCCGTCGACGCGAATGATGGTTCGATACTCTGGACAAAGATTTACGCTGCAAAAACGACTCTGAATGCAATATCAGTCCAGACGGCAGCTCCAGCAGTATCCAATGGCAGAATTTATATGTGCTCCAACGATGGAGTGCTTCGCGCGCTGAATGCAGAAAACGGGTCCGAAATATGGCATACTTCCGCCCCCAAAAATGCAGATCCACTCGGTTTATCTTCTCCTGTACTGCGGGATGACAGCGTATACATTGCTGGTTCTGGAGAACACGGAGATGTCTATGCTTTCGATCGCCGAGAAGGAAATCTTCTCTGGAAATGCACAACCGGTCAGTTTATTGCAGAATCCGCCGCAAAAGTCTCACCGGATGGCAAATCGCTGGCTATAATGGGATTGCGAGGAAGAGTATCCGTGGTTAACACATCTACGGGCAAACGATTGTGGGGCTACGAATTGGGGCCAGGTAATATTTTTTCAACACCGGAATATGATGGGAATGTGGTCTACACCACAACCATGGCAAACGATGTTCAGGCAATCAACCAGCCAAAACCTTAATCAAATTTTGATAACTTATATCGTCATGAATGAAATCACGACAGAAATTGATAACTGCAAATAGAGTGTTGTATTGAATTTTGAGTTTTAATAATGGCTGCTATTCAGGTCGGCAGTTTTTTGTTACCTGCAACATTTAACTTCCAGTCAATCGGCCTGCCGCTTCTTGATCTAGCAGCCACGTGACTTTACCGTTTAACGGAATAACAGACTGACTTGGAAGTTCGTCGGGCTTGCTATCTCCCTTCAGAACCATGCGCACCATTTCCGCCTTCTTTTCACCATGGACTAAGAACAGCACATTTTTAGCATTATTCAGCACTGGAAGCGTGAGAGTAACTCGCTGAACAAATGGTTCCAACCCCGGCTCAGTCGCCGCAGCAAGCCGATCTGAAATGTGCAAAGCAGGCATATGTGGAAATAACGACGCACAGTGGCCATCCGGCCCCATTCCCAGCAGAATCAGATCGAAAGCTGGTATTTCGTTTTCGGAAACTCCGAAGCTGACAATCAGCTCTTTTTCATAGATGTAGGCGGCAGCATCAGCATCGTACATTTCCACTGCAATACGATGGACATTTTTGGCCGGAATAGGAATATTAGCAATCAAATTTCTCCGAGCTAACAGGTAGTTACTATTTTCAGAATCCGTAGGAACACATCGTTCATCTCCAAAAAAAAGATGCACTTTTTCCCAATCGAATAGTTTTGAAAATGGTTCACTTGCAATAATTCTGTAAAGCTCGACAGCCCCGGTCCCACCTGTAAGCGCTGCCCTGAACAGATTCTGATTGCTCACTGCTTCAGAATAGTGAGCGACAAATCGATAGGCTGCATCTAAACTAAGTGAAGTTTGATTCTCGAAGATTACAATTTCTCGGATTGAATTTAATTCAGAAGTCATAGTTTTTTACTCTGTACTTTCAACTGCTGCATTTCCAAATCAGAAGAAACTCCGATCTGAATTCTCTATTTTACTCCGATTAAAGATCAAAATCAAGATTACAACTACCTGGTGCACACAAAAAAGAAAGGACATGCAGAACATTTTCTATCGTCCGGCTCGGGTAAAAATTTACCCTCTCGGATACTTTTGATAGCGTTAAAATATTTGTCGACTCTCTTCTGTTCGTAATTCCCTGAATGAGCTACATTCTGCTTACCTGCATCGGATAAATTGAAGATATCTATCTGAATTTTGGAATCAGGAAAGTTTTGTGATGCAGCGAGGCGTAAAAGCGCCAATCGTATATGATTTTTATCGTCAGGTTTCGCCCGAGTTTTTAGATGGCGTGTAAATGTTAAACTGCCATTTTCCGATTGTTCAATCTGATCTGAACTTATTATAATCTTTTCGCTTCCCCGGCGTACCTCCAATATCTCATTCATATGAAGCTTTTTGCAGCCATTCAATTCGTGATAATAGCGATTTAACATTCCCAAACCGCGAGTAAGAAGTACCTCGCCGAAGTGCGCCTGTGTATCCGGCATGGATATTTTCCAGTCTGATTCGAATGCCTGCAATACAGCATCCGCAGCGTATGAAATGTTGTTTCGTTTGCAGTCCTGCATATAATTTATCGATCTTCGCAGACAGGATGAAAACTGATAATATGCAGATTTTTTTCCTGTATTTGGCAGTGATAAAACCTGTTCAAAATAGTATTTATTCGGGCAGTCCATATATAACGTCAATTCTGATTCGCTGAAACTCTCGTGCTCAGAACGAACTTTATCCGTCTGAACAGAGTTATTGCCTGATATTTGAGCGGCTGATAACGTTTCATTTATCGCTGCCCAGTACCTCCAATCTCCCAGCTGCTCAATTTCCGGTTTAATTGCCTGCAGCAGGGATGATATCGCAGTGGACTTTGACTTTCTGTTTTTTGAACGTGATAGAAAGAGGCAGTCTCTAGATCTGGTAAGCGCCACGAAAAAAAGCCTTTGTTCGTTTTCCTCTTCCATTTCCGTTTCAGGCCGGTTCCCCTCTTCGAGCAGTTCTGCAGGAATCACAGCCATGCTGCCCTTATTGCCTACCGGAAATTGATTCTTATTTAAATTGGGCACGTAAACTGAATAAAACTCCAATCCTTTCGAAATATGCACCGTCATCACTCGAACTGCCTGCAGCTGATCCGGCATGTTGGGAGATCCGAGCGAACGCGATTCACCGCACAGCGTTAGCGTGCGAATATATCGGAGAAATCGTTCCCCGGCAGATTTATCATTTCTATTACTGCGTACATTGAACTTTTCAGATGCGGAGATAAGCTGATTGATCGCCATCAAATTTTGCTGGTTATTCTTTGCATCGGTGAGAAGCGATTGCAGATAGCTGCTGCAGGCAAAGAGATAAGTTTTCAGTATTCTCGCAGGACTTTTTTCATGCATTATCATCTGATAATGATTTTTAAGCGCCGCAATCCCTGGGAGACTGCTGTTGGAGATCGACGCATTATCGCCCGCCCGAGCGAGAGCGTCTTTGATATTTGAATCGAGTCGATTTGCATCCTTGATCAGTATCTGGATATCTGCATCTGCAATAGAATATTCCGGAAATTTACCTACTCTCAAAAGCGCTATTTCACTTCTTTCTGCTACAAGAGAGAGCAGCGCAAGCATATCTATAATTTCTTTTCGCTGCAGGAGATTTCCATTATAAAAAGTGGGTACTCCCAGCCGCTGGAGTTCAGCAGCCAGTTCAGAAGCCTGAGAATTGGTTCGACAAAGCACGGCCTGTTCACGATAACCCACGCCGTTCTCATAGGCCTTGAAAATATTTTCAGCTATCCAACTCGCCTGGCTGTATTCATTTTCTGCTTCCGCACAACTGATGTTCTGATATTCGGTATCTTCACGAAAGGCTGACCAATCCGCAGCATAACTGGAAGCGTCCGCAGCAGAACGCGGCTGCATTCTGTTTGACATGCTGCTAAAGAGCGAAACAAGATCAGGTCTGGATCTATAATTGACTCCCAGGCTGAGTCTGCAGCCACCAGGAAAATCAGTTTCGAACTGCTCGACATTTGCCGGAGACGCTCCACGGAAACGATATATAGCCTGCCTCAGATCGCCTACTGCCCAAAAACCACGGCCTTCACCTGCCAATCTCTGCAGCAGCCTGGCGCTGGCACGGTTAATATCCTGATATTCATCTGCCAGGATGCAGGGATACTGATTTTGAAGATGGATGCGTACCGCATGATTTGAATCGAGCAGTTCAATCGAGCGTTTCAGCAGGTCACAGTAATCCAGGCTGTTTGTCTCTCGAAGAAGCTCCTCATACACTGCAAATACCTTTGCAGTTTCCATTTGCTTTTCTGCAGCAATTCTCGCGGCTTCATCTTCTGACTCAGCCAGTGATTTTTCAGCAGCTCTCCGATAATCTTCCGGAGTTTTAAGCTCATCCTTAGCCCTTTGAAAGCAGGATATCAGGGACGGAAATGGGAGGGCCGGCATGCTGAGGTACTCATAGTGATTCAGATAAAGGCGCGTAAGATGGTTTTCCAGCAGCGTGACACCCTCCGCGCGATTCAACAGGCGCGGCGTGGATTCATATCCGCCGTATTTCCTTAGAATTTCCAATCCGAATGAGTGAAAGGTTCCAATCCATACCAGATGCGCATCCTCACCTAAAGCAGCCTGAAGTCTGGAACGCATCTCTTCAGATGCTTTGTTGGAGAAAGTTAACGCAAGTATATTGTCCGGGGGGATATTTCGCTCTTTGACCAGATGTACGATTCTGGCTATAAGAGTGCGTGTTTTACCTGTGCCCGGGCCTGCATCGACCAGAACTGGCCCCTGCTGAATAAATGCTGCCGACTTCTGACTTTCATCGAGATTGTTAAGGAGATCAAACGCTTCTTGGCTGGCGCTAAATTCAGAGGACTCCACAGAGATGGATTCCGAGCGGTAACCTCCAGCCAACACCGAAACTGCCAGTCTGTTGAGAATGAAACCTTTAGATAGGCCTGTCCGTTCCGCAATATAATCAGCGCTCCACTTTTTATTTATGAAAGCTTCCGCCAAAACATTTTCCGGCGCAAGAAACTCTGCCGCAAAAATGTTTGCTTCCGCCTCTTTTCGTTCTGCCGGTGAATATCCTAGCTCGACAATTTCGTAACTCCTC
>JBBRDM010000126.1:0-16654 GCA_038203935.1 Chthonomonadales bacterium | reverse complement strand
AAATAAGTAGCCCTGACCTATCGAACAGCCAAAACTCTGTAATAAAGCTACCTGCGCCTCAGTCTCTACACCTTCCCCCACGATTTCCAGGCCATGTGCCAAACCAAGTGCTACGAGAGCGGCAACCGTGGCATCCGCCTGCTCGTGATCTCCAAGCCGCGATACGAAAGACCTGTCTATCTTTATACTGTCGACAGGCAGTTCCACAAGGCTCGCCATTGAGGAGTAACCTGTCCCAAAATCATCCAGCGCAATCTGAATTCCATACTCTTTGAGGCGCTTTAACTTTACTTTGGCGTCCTCCAAATTACTCATCATGATGCTTTCGGTGATTTCCAGTGTAAGATATTTTGGTGAAAGTCCAGTTCGAGTAACTATTTCCATAATCTTCTCAACGACGTCGACTCGCATTAACTGGTGACCGGAGATGTTGACATTTGCAATTAATGGCGCATTTAACGGGCACTCCAACTGCCAGAGTTTAGTCTGGACGCAGGCCTCTTCCAGCACAAAGTACCCTAGCGGAACTATAAGCCCGGTATCCTCAGCAACCGGGATAAATTTTACGGGCGGCATGAGTCCCCATTCTGGATGCTGCCAGCGAACAAGGGCTTCCGTGCCGCTCATTCTTCCAGTACTTAAATCAATAAGCGGCTGGTAGTGGACTATCAGCTCGTTCTGATCGATGGCCCGCCGCAGCCCATTTTCAAGCCGCATTTGTTCGTTCGCGAGGTCATTCATCGATTGATTAAATACGATGAAGCCCCCTTTACCAGAGTTTTTGATCTGGTACATAGCCGTATCGGCCTCACGCAGCATATTTTCCGCAGTGACTTCTTCCCAGAATTGAAAGTGATCCCAATACTGGCCCCGCCAAAAATCTCCTGCCCATCGATATACATAGGTTCGCTGATAATATCGAGCAGTCGCTTGGATATATCCTGTGCAATCTGTTCACTGAACAAATTTGGAAGCAGTATGGTAAATTCATCTCCACCGAGGCGAGCTAGAAAATCGTTTTCTCTCAGCGCGGATTTTAGCCTGGAAGCGCGCTGTTTCAGGAACTCGTCTCCGGCGTCGTGTCCCAGAGTATCGTTTATTTGTTTAAAGTTATCGAAATCAATAAACAGCATGGCCATTCGCTGAGAATTCGTTTTTGCTTTCTTCAGCATCTCCTTAAGCTGGATCATGAATGCGGCTCTGTTTGGAAGTCCGGTCAGTGAATCCTGGAAGGCCAATTTTTCAATAATGTCTTCTGCTGCTTTCTGGGAGGTTACGTCCTGAACGAGCAGTATAAAAAACTGTGGAATTCCCTCATCCGATCTCACCAGAGATACTCTTATCTGCGCCAATCTTTCAGAATGATCTTCTCTTGTAAATTTAATCTCCATAAGTTGATCTGTATCCGCAGCACCCGGTGAAGTATGGAGCAGTGAACTCAAATAATTTCGCAGATTACTTTCTTCTTGAGGACACATTAAACTAAAAATAGTGGATCTAAATAGATTTTCCTCGTCGATCGCAAGCATAGTACAAATCGCGGGATTGACCTTCAGCATGGTCAGGCGAGGGGAGAACTGGACTATTCCGATGGAGGCATGTGTAAAGATTGCACGAAAACGCTGCTCGTTTAGTAGCAAGTCTTCGTTTGCTGTTTGTAGAGACTTAGTTCTGGATTCGACTCTGTTTTCCAATGTTGCATTGAGATTCATTAATTCATTCGATTGTCGACGCACCCTCAAAAATGCAAATATGCCATAAAATACAAATCCTGTCCCGAGCAGCAAAAGGCCGATTCGGTAGTAATTTGAAGCACGATAGTCTTCCTCACGCCGCATCTCCAGTTGGGATAAATAGTGGTCATAGGTTTGAGAGGTAGAAATGGCAATAAGATCAGCGAGGTCATTATCCACTTCCTGTTTGCTTTTAACCAGCATCCTGGCGTGCATGAGAAGGCCCTGTACATCTTTCCGTGCCTGCGGATCGAGCAGCATTTCCATGTTTTGCATCTTATGGATGCGTGCCAGGGATGCAGCTTTAAGACTGGCGTCTCCAAGCATATAAAAGGCCAGGATGCCATCTAGTAAGGTATCCACATCCTGAGCTATTCCAGGGTAAGTTATACTTTTTGCATAATTTTTTTGTACAAAATCGCATATTGTTGGAAAGTAGTAACGAGAATTGTTCAGAATGGCATTCGCAGACTTAAAACGCTCAACTCGTTCGAGCTTTTCCGATATTTTGGAATCCATGTCGTTCAGCGATATCTGACTCGATTTCCCAAATGATTTGTTGAGGGTTTCGATATTAGAATTTAACTGGTATCGGTTCTGCATCAGCGCTGTCATATGATCATTAATCGTATCATAATTCTTTTCGAGGCCGCGTCGCAATTCAAATGCATCCCTTTCGATCAGCGTATCTGTGGTTTTCATCTGGTGCAAAATCGCTTCAGTGTCGTTATATCGAGCGGGGTCAGTCCCTTTTGCTTTTAAGTATAAGAAAATCATGAACGTCAGAATCGTTATATAGATAATCGAAATTGTGAATTTAGTCGATCTCTGAGCTGATATATTCAAAGCGATCTGCCCTCATATCTTCCCGTCAATGTGTTTAAAAAGGAGGTGATTTGATCTATTTCCGAATCTGTTAGATCGCGGTAAAGCTGGGCTTCGCTCATAATGCGTACTGCTTCGGGTAAGGTTTTTGCGGAACCATCGTGAAAATAGGGTGCGGTGCTGCCTACGTTCCTTAAGCTTGGCACTTTGTAAAGGGTGTTTCTGACTTCTCTATCAGGCCATAAATCAGTAAAATCGTTGTTGTCTTGGATGTCACGGTTCTTCATGATTCCAAATGGTTCCATGAGGCCGCCCCCTATATTTTTACCCTGGTGGCATGATACACATCCGAGCGTATTGAATAGACGATAGCCGGCTAATTCCTTATTGGTCAGCAGGTTTGTTTCGCCTTTCAGATATCGATCAAACTTACAATCGATGGTGACGAGTGAACGTTCAAATTCAGCAAGGGCTTCGCGAACGGAAGAGGCTTCGATTCCGCCCGGAAACACCTGTCTGAATTCGCGCTGATAGTGAGGATCCTGCTTGAGTTTGCGCAGCACTTCGCTCCAGGTAGTACCCATTTCCACTTTTGATTGAATCGGCCCATCTACCTGATCCTCAAGCGCAGCAGCTCTGCCATCCCAGAACTGCCTGTAGTTCATTCCCGAGTTAAACACAGTAGGGGAGTTGCGCGTGCCTTCCTGATGAAAAATCCCACGAGAAATAGCTCCCTTGTCCGCTCCTGCTGAGCGGAGGTCATGACAGCTTGAACAGGAGATACTGTTATCCTCGGACAGTCGCGGGTCATGAAATAACTCTCTGCCCAGTTTAACCTCATCAGTATCCAGATTAGAAGGGATCACTGCAGGAGACAGAGCCTCGTTCGAATATTCCGAGGTATTGACGGCTTCGAGCGGAGGATGCGATAAATTATGGGATGGTTTCACCACTGTTAGAAGGAGTACCATTATTAAACAGGCGGGCATGAGAATTGCGGACAGTGCTTTTGTATTCTGTAGAAATCTGATTCGTGGCATAGAAATTACCTATGAGTAAAGACTGAGAGGCTGCATTAGGCGCATTCAGCAGTTTTTACTGCACTTTCCAAAAATATGAAAGCTTCTAGGCTTGAACAGATTGTGAACTCTATTTTTGGGTATTTTCTAAAAAAATGTAGATTGTAACATCCGTGCTCAATGACAACTTTAAAAAAATATGTGTTAGCAGCCGGACATAATTGCCTCATATTGCATCAATCAAGCAGTCAGCCATAATGCGTGATACTGGAACAAAATGTGGGAGATATCTTGATTTGGGGGTTTAATCTACTATTTTCGGCGCTGTTGTATAGCAGTAGCAAGCACTGCAAGAAGAAGTACGCCACCGACGACGGTACCGCGCCAAAGTGAGGGTTCGCTGAGAGTGAGGTTGATACTGCTGAATATTGCATGCAGAAGACACGCGCCGAGCACGGTGCCAATGACGCTGCCCTGGCCGCCGGTGAGACTGGCGCCCCCGACTACTGCTGCCGCGACTGCGTCCAGTTCGTACGCATTTCCCGTTTGAGGGTCGCCCTGGCCGCCATATCCTGCCCACAATATACCTGCAAGTCCACCAAGAACAGCGCTGGCGCCGTAAGCGAAAAGTTTGACACGCATCACATTGACGCCGGAGAGGAGAGTTGCCTGTTCATTGCTGCCGACGCTGAAGAGGTATCTGCCCATTCGTGTGCGTGTGAGCAGAATATTGGCCGCCACTGCAACAATAATCAATAGCATCGCAGGAACGGGAACCGGGAATGGCGACTGGTTGAATACTTTACCGTTGGCGAGCCAATCGAACAAAGGATATTTCTCGGCAGAAATGACAATCTGCTGACGGTGATTCATGACGAGGGACTGAGAGCGAAGAGCAAGCAGCGAGACCAGGGTAACCACGAATGCAGGCAGCCGTACACGATGTATCAGCTGTGCATGCAGGCCGCCGATTGCGAATGATACTATCAGTGTCACCAAAATTGCAATGCAAATTGCAGCTCCGGTGAACATTCGGGTATCGAGATGAGTCACCATATAAGCCAGCACCATACCCGTGAAAGCAATTAGAGAGCCGAGAGATAGATCGATGCCGCCGGTAATAATAACGATCGTTTCACCAATGGCAAAAATAGCCAGCAGTGAAATCTGCAGAAGAATATTCTGCAGATTTCGCTGGCTATAGAAGTTCTGGCGAGCCGGAGTGAACAACATTGTTAACCCGAGAAGAATTAGTACTGCCAGTACACTAATCTCACGCGACTGCAATGCACGAGATGCAAAATTCGGCCTGGTTGTGCTGGTCGATCCGGATGAAATCGGATCAGGTGGATTTGAGGCCTTTGGCATTGAGCTCTTTCAGGAAGTCGGGTGCGTTTTCCGGTGTAATGACCTGTACCCCAGTATCAATGATATGTGTTTTCATATCAAGTTTCATGCCGTTTTTTTCCAGCTCGGGCTGTAGTTCAGTGAGCGCGGCATCGATACCCTTACGATTGATAAGGAAAAGCAGTTTTGCCGAAAGCCTTCCAAATTCATAAGGTTTTTGAACTACCGAGAAGTCGACAATCTTGTTTTTTAGATTTTCAAGTGTTCGCGGTTCTCCATCGAAACAGAGAATTTTCACTTTGCCAAGCAGGCCAGCTTTGCGGACCTCATCCACAATTGCAGGACCGTTGTAGGAGTAGAGGCCGAGAAATCCATTTATTTTCGCACCGTACTTGGTGATTGCATCGGCAACATTTGCATGCGCTCGGCCGGTGATGTCGGCATCATCCTCAAAGGGATCCTGCAGCATGGTGATATTGTGCGACTTGACGGTATCGACAAATCCTTTGTAACGCATCTGAGCATTCTCTGCGCTCATATTGCCTACAAATGCAATCACATTTCCACCGCTGGGAAACAGCTTGATGGCTGCATTTCCCGCCGCGACACCTGCGTCGTAGTTATTGGTGCCGAGATAGGCAAGCCGTTTGCTTTTCGGCGCATCGGAGTCGAAAGTGATGACTGGAACGCCTTTATCAATAGCCGCATCAATAACCGCTGAGAAAGCATTCGCCTGGATGGGCGAAACCGCGATACCATCGACATTCGCAGCAATCTGCTGTTCAAAAAGCGCTTTCTGACTGTTGTTATCGTGCTGCTGCGGAGCGGACCATCCGCCTTTAGCGCCGACTTCCTGAAGGCCGGCTTTCAGGCCAATGCCCATAGAATCCCAGAAGGGAGAGTTGCTGTTGACAACTACCTGGATGGTGAGATCACCATCAGCTTTGCGAGGTTTAGCGAATGCACTGGCCGCGGGCGCTTCTGATTTCACTTCGGGAACTACCGTCGGAGTGGATACAGCCGGCGTGGAACCACCTTTGTTTGGATCGCATCCTATCAATGAAGCGGCGACCGTTAGCACCAGCAGACCTCCAACAAGGGATATGCTTTTCATAACTTTAATTAATGCTCCTCTATGAGTTGTGGGGATTTCCGTGCTTGCACCAACTTTATTAATGCTCACTCAGATAAAATCCTCCATGAAATCTACAAAGCGACGATTCCATGTTTTGTATCACACCATAATTGGTGATTATGCACTCTGGAAAGTGTAGTTTTGTAATCTGGCTTGACGGTATTCTGCCAGCGGACTATAATAGTTAACGATGACCTCCTATCTAGCATATAATCAGTTCCTGGCCCGGCTTCTGGGACTTTCACCATCCGAAGCAAAACTGGGCGGAATGCACTTAAGCTTTGGTTCCGGCTGGCATACAATTCCTTTAGTTATCGCGCTTGCAGGAAGTTTCCTCTGGTTTTTCATCTGCTACTGGAAAGATGGATCTCGGCCGGGGTGGGCATCTAAAAGTGTCCTGCTTCTTCTTCGATTGTTATCTGTAATTTCTCTGTTCCTGATATTGGCGCAGCCGGTGCTGCGAATGAAACAGGAACGCACTCAGCTTCCTGCGGCTATTCTTCTCGTGGATACTTCTCAAAGTATGAGCTTTCTTGATCCTCGCCTTGCCGATCCTCGGTTGAGCCTGGAGGCTTCCGGATCTGGTTTGAGTGCATCCAATGTGCGCACTGCCGCACGCATCTCCCGAGTGAACTCTATTCTAAACCATGCATCAGCAGTTTCGCAGCTGGATAAAAGCTTCCTTCTCAAGATTTACAGTTTCAATACTTCCGGCACACTTCTCAATCTGCCCCTAAAGCCAGATGAACGCAGGCGATACGCCTTCCATTTCCTTCCCAATGCTGCCACCGGTGAAACCACACAGATCGGTTCGATACTCAATCAAGTAAGCAATGAGTATTCCGGCCAGAATGTGGCAGGAGCGCTGATATTGAGCGATGGTGAAAACAATCTGGGCGCTGATCCAATACTTGCTGCCCAATCGGCCTTTCAATCAGGAATTCGTGTTAGCGCGCTTGGGGTGGGCGACCCGACTCCCACGAAAGATATTGCCCTGCTTAGCGTTCTCGCAGACGATGTAGTTCGAGTGAATAACACGGTAACCGTCTACGCAGCTATCAGCCAGCGCGGCTACGCAGGCAGGACAGTTTATGCCACCCTAAAACGTGGTTCTGAAACCCTGGATAGAAAATTGATTCACCTTGCTCCGAACGAAACCAGACAGGAGATTCATTTCGATTATATCCCCAAACAGGCTGGCCATTTCGACTATTCTGTGACCATCGATACTCTCGGCGGGGAAGTGAGCGGAGCCAACAATCGGCGAAGTTACGAACAGTCGGTGATCAGTAAAAAGCTCAGAGTTCTCTACGTGGAAAATGAGCCGCGTTACGAATTTCGGTATCTCCGAAATGCAATTTTGCGTGATAACAGCCTCGAATTTGCCTGCCTTTTAATCTCTGGTGATTCGGATGATTCCATACCGTTAGGCAATATTCCCATTCATGAGTTTCCCAAGACGGAAAAAGAGCTCTTTAATTACGATATTCTGGTTATTGGAGATGTGCCAAGATCCTATTTCTCAGAATCGCAGCTTCAGTCGATAAGAAGGTTTGTGGAAGATAGGGGAGCAAGCCTGTTAGTTGTATCCGGGGAGCAGCATATGCCCCTGGAATACGCCGGTACACCTCTGGAGCCTGTCCTGCCAATAGTGCCAGGTCATTCCAATGCGATCCTGAGCGAAACTCCATTCAAATGGCAGCTCACTCCCGAGGGGCGTAGAAGCACAGTGATGCAGATGGAAGAAGATTCTGGCCGCAGTGCGGAAGTGTGGAGAAATCTGCCCGGCATGTACTGGGCAGCAGGCGCGCAGAGCGCACGGCCCGGCGCTACGGTGCTCGCGGTGCATCCTACCTTTAGAAATCAAGACGGACCTGCCCCGCTTGTTGCCGAACAGCCATTCGGATCTGGGAAATGCTATACAGAGATGACAGACAGCACCTATTTATGGCGCAAACGGGTCGGGGACCGCTATTTCTACCGTTATTGGGGACAGGTTTTCCGTGCGCTAACACCTAAGGAGCTTCCGGGAAACAGCCGATTCGTTCAGCTCAACGCAGATAGAAGCAGTTACCGCTTAGGAGAACGTGTAAATCTCAGCGCCAGGCTTCTGAATGAATACTATCGGCCTGTGAAGGCAGAAGCTGTTACGCTTCAGATCGAATCCGGGGGCCAGCGCCGGGACCTCACCCTGCAATCGACGCCCGGTTCGCCTGGACTTTTCATAGCGCAATTTCAGCCTGATCATGCAGGAAAATGGTCTGCATCCTTAGTGTCTCCCCAAAATTCTAAAGCGAAGGCAACGACTTCTTTTCTGGTGGAAAGTCTGGCTCTCGAAAGCCAGAAGCCAGAGCTCGATGAGTCCGCATTGAAAAGAGTGGCTGCCGCCGGAGGCGGACACTACTACGCACCCAATGAGTTGAAAAAATGGATGGATGCTCTCCCGAAGAATCCCCTCATATTGAATTCCGAACTTGAAATTGAATTATGGGATACGCCGCTGCTGTTTCTGCTATTTCTCATTCCACTGACGGCAGAATGGGTTTTGCGGAAACGAAAAGGAATGCTGTAATTGGGCTTCACGTCCTTTTCCCAGATGCTCGCAAGCTCGCGGGAATTCACCTCACCCGCGGCCCCTCTCCCAGATGCTCGCAAGCTCGCGGGAGAGGGGAGAGAATATAGTCAATCTCTCTTCGCATCTACACATGCTGGAATCGAATGAGATTCATATCGTTCTCGCTGCTCTCCTTCTGAGGTACAAAGGAATCGGGGAGAAGTAACTGGGGATGGGTAAAGCGGATTGAGGTTATGGGGTAAAATAGTAACACTAAATTGATTTGAATGGAATTACGGATCTGATTGAGATAGATATCGGCCTTAAGCGCCCCTATGAACTGGAAGTCACCCGGTTGAATGTCCCGATTCGTGGACTTCCTGAAAAGCTGAACGGGTTGGTTTGTGTGCACCTCTCCGATTTTCACGCCGGCTTTGGAAATATGCGAAATGTATATGCCGAAGTGCTTCGACAGGTTGAAGAGATTTCCCCCGGGATTATATTCCTTACAGGAGACTATCGAGACGACCCATCCACCGACCCGCTCTACCCTATCGCAGAGGTGCTGTCGCAGTTAAAAGCGCCGCTTGGTGTGTATGGTTCTTATGGAAATCATGATCATCGCCGCGGCCTGGAAAATGCTACCCACCTCCTGGAATCTTGTAATATCACGATTCTGAATAATAGCAACCTCTGTACAGAAGAAGGATTGTGGCTGGCTGGCGTAGACGATCTCACCAAGGGATTTCCCGAAATAGATCCTGCCTTAAACGGCCTGCCTGAAGATCGAACCACGATTGTACTATCCCATAGTCCACTGCTGCTCGATTCTGTTTCTGATCGAAATGTGTTCATATTATCGGGACACACTCATGGCGGACAGATTACGCTGCCCTTTCTATCACCCAAATTCATGTGTTATTTCCATCTGAGGTCCCCATATGTAGCCGGCCTGTATGAAAAAGATAAAGCGAGATTATATGTGAATCGCGGACTGGGCACTACTCGCTGGGCTTTTCGATACAAGTGCCCCGCTGAAATCACTGTATATACTCTGTCTGCTGGTTAATTGGCTGGTAATGAATGATTCCTGGTGGCTCGTTATAGTATCAGATTTCGCTGATATATAAAATTTCATTTGACAGCAGGCAAGAAGTATGATAAAATCAGCTTGTGTGCTTATGCGCATAACCGTCCGATTCGAAATCAGCTTTTAGACGTTTGATTAATTAAGCTATATTCCAGTTATAACTGCTGAACTTTCAAATTTCGATGAGGAAAGTGTGAAAATTTTAAGGAGACATTGATGCAACGTAAGAATGGTTTTACACTCATCGAACTGCTCGTAGTTATTGCTATTATCGCAATTCTGGCAGCTATCCTATTCCCCGTATTTGCACAGGCCCGCGAAAAAGCTCGCGCCATCAGCTGTATTTCAAACGTAAAACAGCTAGGTCTTGGAGCAATGATGTATGCTCAAGACTATGATGAAACACTGCTTCCCGCTGGACAGCGATATCCTCACCAGAGACTTGCCTGTTTTGACGGCGACACCAACTTCAATGCTAATCCTCGTGCGTGGGTAGATTGGGAAGTCGCTCTGTATCCTTATTTGAAAAACGAAGGCATCATTGCATGCCCAAGCAAAAGAGAATGGGGCTGCAATGGCTATGCGATGAACACCGACTCTCATGACGATGATTTCCCGGGCGCTCCAACACCTCCCGGATCCTTCACCGCAGGATCAGCTGCGCCTGCAGTTTCCTCCGCCGCGGTAGTTGCTCCCGCCGAGTGCCTCTTCCTCTATGACTCGCATGATGAGCGACTTGAGAAAGCTCCAGATCCTTCCGTACTCGCTGACAATCAGCCGGATACCGAAGGCTGGGAAACAATGAATGCATGGATCCAGGCAGAAAAAGCCGGCATTGTAAACATTGTCAAACAGGGCTTCACCTCACCGCAGCGCCACACCGGTTCCATGAGCATTGTTTGGCTGGACGGTCATGCATCTGCCAAGAGACTTACTCAGCTTGAGCAGAAAAACCTGAACATCCAAGACGAAAACTACAACGTAGTCGAGTAATTTCGAGATAGATTGACTATCGCTGAATTTCGCCTTCTTCTTACTGATGTTTTGGAAGAAGGCGAAATTCTGAATTACACTATATTAAGCAAGTTGTGTATATAGTTAATTGAGTTATAAGGAGTAGTTCTTATGCCGGCAAAGAACGGTTCAAATAATGGTTCGAAACTCCAGGGAAATGCAACGCCTGCAATAATGATTGTGGCCATCGCATTTCTGGTGATTGTACTTGGAGCAGGCGCTTTCTATGCTTATAATGGCGGATGGAAGACCGATGGTCAAAAAGACGAGATATATAAGCATGAAATTCTGCCTCTGCTAGCGGCTAAACGTGGAGATACTGAAGCGCTGGATGCGGAAAATAAACTGCGAAAAGAGCACGGCCAGCTACTCCTTGAAGTACCTCACGACAGAAATCAGATCGCTGACGATAATAAGCAGAAACTTCAAGACCTGCAGCAGAAATTGAATGCAATGAAGGGCAATAGTCCTTCGAATTGATCTGCTGAAATAGTCCAGGCTATTTATATTAACGAACCGCCCATCGTCATTGTGGGCGGTTTATTTTTTGTAAAACGTGGGCGCATAGATCACATTGACAGATTCGCCACACTGTGATAAAATCCAAAGTGTGTATAATAGCTGCACAATCACCCCGCTTAGATGTATGGCACCAGTTGTCCTTAAGTCTGTTTACTACCCTGAAGGAGTTAAATGGAATGCAACGAAAGAACGGTTTTACCCTTATTGAGCTTCTCGTCGTTATAGCGATTATAGCTATACTTGCGGCAATTCTATTCCCAGTTTTCGCCCAGGCACGTGAAAAAGCACGTGCAATATCCTGTCTTTCCAACATCAAACAGATTACACTTGCAGGAATGATGTATGCACAAGATTATGACGAAACGTTGAATAGCCCAGCATTCAAAAGTCCTGGCTGTGGTGCAACGAAATCACAATATTCTGACCTCTGGTGGGGGCAAAGATGGGTAACCTGGCCAGAGATGTTAATTCCTTATGTAAAGAGCACTGCGCTCTATACCTGCCCGGATCGTAGCAGTACACCTTACTTTGGATATTCCATCAACGTGAACTCATCGAATGATGACTATCCTGGAGCGCCTACTCCTCCAGGAAACTGGGCTGACGGAGATGGAAGCTGCGTGGCGAAAGCCGGCCAGGGTACCATAGCAATGGCTGCGGAAGTAGCTCCCGCAAGCACAATCTGGTTTAACGATTCAGTTCCTGGTTACTTCCAGGATGGACTGAATAAATGGGCTGATTTGGTGACAGATGCAAATGATCCGAATAGCAGTAAAGACCTTCAAATTGATGGAAGTGAAACCATTGCACAGCTATTCCTTACCAGCGGTGGCGTAACAGATACAAGTGGAATTATCAGTAAAGATCCAGCACGCCATACAAGCGGAGTCAATATTGGCTGGTGCGATGGCCATGCGAAATGGATGCGCCCAGCATCAGTTACTGGTGAAATGTGGAATATAGAGCAGATTCCGCAGCCGGTTGAATAGTATGTTTTCTACTTTAGCACTTCTTGATGGAGGTTGGAATCGATGAACAAGCTAAAGGAAACCGCGGTGAATCCTGTAGCAGTGATAGTAGGTGTGGTGGTTCTTGTTCTGATTGTGGGATATTTCGGCTGGCTCCGTCCTAAAATGCAGGAGGACAAAATACTTGCGGAATGGACATCCCCTGAAAATGTTAAAGCACGCTCTCCGGAAGGTCGAGTGACTAATCCTGCTCACGAGGCATTTGTGGAGCAGCTTCGCGCAAAAGAACGCGGCGGTGCAGCAGGAGGACAATCACCTCGTTCACGATAACGCTTTCAAAATAAATTTAACTCTTGTTAGTCCCCACGCTAGTTTAGTGTGGGGAATTTTTTGATCGATCAAAAAGACAGGATCGATACCTAAATAAGAGAAGGGATATGGTAGCTGCGTGCTGAAATATGAGCTTACTCGAACTACCCCATTTTTATCTCTCTCACAGCAAAACAATACGTTGGAGGCACAACATTTGAATTTGCCTATTCGCGAATTTCATTCTAAGTCAGGTGAATAATTTGATAAAAACGGTTATTCTAGGTTTGGCTTTTTTTTGTTTATCATACATATCTGCTTCTGCTCACAAGCTAACTGATGAACGCTGTATGCCAATCTCAAAATTAATCTTAGTCTCCTCAATACGTCATACACCATTATCCTCGCCAGCACAGGATGCATTAGTATCAAGAGCTACCAGTTCTGGATTATACAGAACTGCCTATGAGGAGTATGCTAATCTCTTGAAAAACAACCCATCAAGCTCACGAGCTAATTATTTATTGGGCACTCTAGCGTATGATTACTACATGATAGAATCGATGAGAAACGGACTTTCTGCAGGGGACTTGCTAATAATAAAACTTAGCCACACTATGCAAAAATGCCTCAAGAAATCGGTTGAGTTAGATTCTAAATCTGCAAGAGCTAAAAGTATGTGGGGATTTTATTTGTGGCAATTTGGACATAGATTTGCAGAGGGAATGGCGCTGTTGAGAGAAGCCGTTAAAATAGCGCCAGAGGATCCATTTGTACACATGAAATTAGGGGATATATATTCCAATGCAAGCGGCAAGGATTATGACGTGTCAAAAGCGGAGCAAGAATTAGATAGGGCTATTGATCTTGATCCGCAATATATTCCACCTCATTTTATATTACAATATCTCTATCTTGGATTGATGCGGCATGAGGAAGCAAAGCGTGAAGAGAAAGCGTGGAGGGAACTGTTACCTCCTGCCGCAGATCCTAACCGAATCATACATATCTATTGAGTTCACTCATTATCATCTGCGGTTGATCAGACAACATTCAGTTTTTTTGGATAGGCTCTAAAGTCCGATTTACGAAGTACAAGACTGCTATTCGCAAAAACGTGGAGAAGTTGCTGGGCCTCCACAACGCGCAAGATAGAACATTATTCACTGTATGAATTGTTATAAATTCCCCCACGCTAGTTTGGTGTGGGGATTTTTTTGAGCGATCAAAAAGACAGGATCGATACCTAAATAAGAGAAGGGATATGGTAGATGCGTGCTGAAATATTAGGTTACTCGAACTACCTCATTTATTTATCTCTCTCTCACAGCAAAACAATACGTTGGAGGTTATCAGCTATGGAAGCAAATCGCGATTCCGGACATGGGCTGACACCCGCTGAGATGTCGGTACTCTCGCGCAGGGTTATGCACAAGCAAGCGGTACTCAGCTTACGCGTAGCTGCTGTATTCATCATATTAATTTTAGGCGTCCCCCTCATCAACTTCTATTTTCCCAGCCAGGCAGCTCGTCCAGTGTTTGGATTTACAGCTTCCTGGCTGTTTCTGGCAGTCCTTTTCTATCCGATCACCTGGGCGCTCAGCTTCTATTTTGTAAAACAATCGGATAAGTTAGAAGATGATGCAGTACATTGGGAAGAAGAATCCGGTATAGACCACTCCGTAATTCGAAATGAAAATACATACTCAGCGCGTCCGGAGGATCCCTCCCTATGACAGCATTTTCCTGGATACCAGTTCTTTTCGTCGCTCTCATCACACTGGCCACTATAGGGCTGGGGATATATACCACGCGGCTTGCTAAAACTGCCTCCGATTTCTTCGTTGCAGGCAGGTCCGTCAGCGTATTCTGGAATGCCTCCGCTATCTCCGGCGAATATCTCTCCGCAGCCTCCTTCATGGGTATCGCCGGTCTCTTAATGAAAGACGGCTACGACGTCATTTGGTACCCGGTATGCTACGCCACAGGATATCTCTTTCTGCTGTTGTTCATAGCCGGCCCGCTGCGTCGATTTGGGGCTTACACGATTCCAGATTTTGCTGAAGGCAGATTCGACAGCCCGATCTTTCGCAAGATCGCCGTCATCTTCGTATTGTTCATCGGTTTTTTCTACACAATGCCGCAGATGAAGGGCGCCGGCATCACGATGAACTCCATTCTGAACTGGCCTTACTACGCTGGAATACTCGTTGTGGGCTGCATCATTACAGTCAATGTGGTCATGGGCGGCATGAAAAGCATCACGTTTGTGCAGGCATTTCAGTATTGGATAAAAGCATTTGCTATCACCGTTCCAGTTTTCATTCTGATGTCCGTGTATGGAGGATATAATTTCTTCCTGGGATCAGCTCAGCAGGTGACGAGTATTGCGCCGAAAATTGCAAAGAACACAGAGATAAAGTTCAAAGGTGCTGGAAAGCGCCCCGCAAATGCCATCAATTTTTCAGCAGCTGGAAGATCCGCAATCTATTTTCCAAACGGCGCTGTCATAGATAAGGTAAGCCTATCCCGAAAATCAAAGATGAAAATAGAAGATATTTCGGAAGCGCTGCTGCGTGTGGGACCGTCCGGAAAATCACTTCAGGAAAGCCTCAGTTCGAATAGTATCGATCAAGCCGTTCCGCTCAAGATCTCCGCTCAAAGCAGTGGTTTCGTAGTTCCACCGCACACCATTCTTCTTTCTCAGCCTGTGCCTGAGACGGTTGATAATAAGACGGTTCGACTGGATGGCAAACTGGTTAAAAACACGGCCAAAATTGAACTCAAAGAGCCGGCGGTCGGAATATTAACTGCCAACTCATACCTACCCAACACTTCGAGCAATACCACCTGGATATCTCCTTTCGGAACCCTGACGAGTAAATACGGTAATCCACTGCTCTACACCTACTCGCTAATAATTGCGCTGGTATGCGGAACTGCCGGACTGCCGCATATACTGGTGCGTTTCTACACCAACCCGGATGGAAAATCGGCCAAACGCACCACGCTCTGGGTGATGGTTTTGATCGGGGTGTTCTACATGTTTCCACCGATCTGGGGAGCCATGGGACGCTTCCTGCTCCCAGCGCTTTACGCCAATAACTCGACAGACAGTGTGGTAATCAAGCTGCCGACGGTACTGCAAAACAAACTTCTTGGGCAGATTCTGACTGGCATTACCAGCGCAGGCGCGTTTGCTGCATTCATGTCGACGTTTTCCGGACTGCTAGTAAGTATGTCCGGCGCGCTCGCACATGATATCTACGGGAAAATCTTGCGGCCGCATTCCTCGCCCCATGAAAGGCTGATCGCTTTCAAAGTAGCTGCCATAATTTTCGGGGCGATCTCTATGGTACTTGGCTGCTATGTAGAAAATTTCGATATTACTTTGATGGTGGGATGGGCCTTTGCAATAGCTGCCGCATCGTACTTTCCGCTGCTTCTGCTTGGCGCGTGGTGGAGGGGGCTGACTATGGCGGGAGCAGCATCAGGAATGCTGCTTGGCGGCCTGATTACAACCGGCGCGATCATTACTACGATGCTGCTCACTTCAAACAGAATTACGTACACATTTTCTCCGATTGTACGAACCCTGCTGGAGCAGCCGGCTATTTGTACCGTTCCGATAGCGCTTATAACCATGTTCATCGTATCGAAGTTAACGGCATCCACAGTTCCTGGAGATATCGACTTGAAAATGCTGCGACTGCATGCACCCGAGAAGATGGGCCTGTCTAAAAACTATATCGAACATTAAAATATATGCCGGATCAAAAGCCCCGGCACATATTACACTGTTATTTCTTGCTCAAATACATTTCGAACCAATCAACCAGCGAAACGGCATCTTTTTCAATACCGATCCAGCCGTGGCCGCCGCCTTTATGTACGATCAGCTTATGGGGTATATGGTTCTTTTCCAGAGCTTCCAAAAATCGTTCCGACTGCTGCAGTGGAACCAGAGTGTCTGCATCGCCATGAATAATGAGTGTTGGGGGCATTTTACTCAGATTTCCATAGATAGGCGAAAGGTTGTGTCCAATTTTTGCTCGGTCCGCTTCAGAAGTCTGGTCATTCACACCGAATACATGCCAGTAGGTTTTTAATCCGCTAATTTTCATAGCGCTGTCACCCT
>JBBRDM010000125.1:0-16751 GCA_038203935.1 Chthonomonadales bacterium | reverse complement strand
GGAAGTGAGTTCGCGGATCAAATGGTGGCTGGAACTCCGCTTGGCCGTTTGGGACAGCCGGATGACATCGCTAAAATTGCAGTTTTTGTCGCTTCCGACGAAGCAGGCTGGCTGACCGGTGAACACATTCACGCATCAGGTGGATATCGGTGAGTGGTTGGCGCCTTCCTCTCTGAACGATTTTGAAAGGAAGGCCGATTTAATTTTGATTTTCAAATAGGCGAGATGATGTGAAGGATATTATCATATGGCAGCCTGCCAAACGTGACCGTATTTTGATCACACTTGATTTTCATGTATGAGTGCTTTGATCGCATTCAGCCATTTTCGATCTGTATCAATTAGCTGATTCGAATAGCGCTCAGCTAGCACGACAAACAAACTCGACATACCATCCCAATGATCTGTCCCGCCATAAATTCCATTAATCGGGTTGGTAGCTAAAAGCTTTTCGCATGAATTAAAATCTTTAGATGATTTACCGCTCCTACAATTGACACAAGCGGTTACCTCAGTATCATCGGTACACTTACTCAAACAGTTAACTGGATCCACAGATGTGACCTCAGCTCCCAATTCAGCCAGTAGAGGTGATGATTTCTTTTTCCAGTTCGTGTGATAATAAGCTAAAGGGCCAGGAAAGCCTGAATTTCTTATTTCCACCTCGATATATTTCATTGCAGGTGCAAAGATCAATGGCTTTTTGCAATATCGACATTTCCATCCATCGCGATAAAAGATGGATATTTTCTCGGCTTCATTCAATTTTGATTTCTCCATTAGTTCTGAATTTTGCATTTGTAAAATCCAATAGCCGATTTGATCCGGGTGTTGAAAACCCCCGTCTGGAAAAAGCGGTCGTCTTTCAGACGGAATCGAACGTACAAGTTTGTTGGTTGATTTCGGTAACATTTGCCGGAGGTTGAAAACCCCCGTCTGGAAAAAGCGGTCGTCTTTCAGACGGAATATCAGTCCTCCGGACTGGAATTCAGATCGATAATTAGCCGATGCTGGGAGCCTGCTATTGTAGATAGGCTTCGCAATTCCGGACCGGTACTTTAGAGCCGTGTAATGCTGCTCGGAAACTATTTGGGCTTCTCCGCCATGATATCCAGCGACTGGGCACGTTTTATGTCCCGGGGCGCAAAAAGGAAACCTGCTGTCAGCAATACAAATGCGACGAAAACATAAAGCCCGGCAGTGCCGGAGATGGCTGCTCCCATAGTCATTCCCTGTGTCACCAGGCGGCCTATGAGCCAGGCGCCCAATCCTCCCCCAAACCATGCCACCATGTTCATCAGGCCAACCGCGGCAGCCCTGCGCGATGGCGGTACTACATCATAGAGCGATGCCCATATGTTCGCATCGTAGAGGCCTTTGCAGAGTCCGAACATCGTCATCCACAATGCCAGACGATTGATATCGTGAGTAGAACCACACAGATAGATAAATGGGGCTCCGATCAGCGCTCCCAGAGCCTGTGAGAGTATGCGGCCCCCGGGAGTGATTTTGCTCCACTTATCCGCCAGCACTCCTCCGAGCGAAGCGCCGATCATGCTGGCAATCTGGATAAATATCGTTCCCCCGAGTGCTGCCTTCGCGACATCCTGATGGAATTTCTCATTGAGAAAGGTGGGCATCCAGGTATAGAAAATGAACGCGACAAAGTTTGCGGAGAAAAATGCCAGAAGCAGTATCACCGCAGTAGGAGTCCTCGCCCATTCTAAAAGAAAAAGAGACATCGGGATAGGGACAGGCGGGACGGCGTTTTCGGCCACACTATCTGCAGCACGTTCCGCAGCATTGCGTTTTGGTTCGATGAGAAAACGATTCAGCGCCAGCGCGAGCGCCACGCCGCAAATCCCAAATATCACGAAGGGAGTGCGCCATCCATAATGCATTCCCAGATATCCCGCCAGTGCGCTGCCGCCAATAGTCCCTGCGTAGACCCCCGTCTGATGAATGCTCATTGCGCGGGAACGTGTTGTCCTATCGTGATAGTCGCTGACCAGGGACATCGATGCGGGAAAATAGAATGTTTCGCCCAGCCCTTCCGAGCCGCGTACCAGAACGAAATGCCAGACTTTCGAACAGATCGCAGTGAATCCAGTGACGATACTCCAGATCATCAGCCCGCCCAGAATAACGGGCTTACGCGGAAATCGGTCGCTCACCTGGCCCGCAAAAGGTGCAGTTGCTGCATAGACCCACGTGAAAGCGACCGCTATCAGTGCGAGCTTCTCTTTGTCAAAATGAAACTCCGCTTTCAGCAGGGGGAATATGGCAGAGACTGCCTGGCGGTCGGCGTAATTGAAGAAGCAGATAAACCAGAGCATTCCCACCGCGGCCCATTTATAACGCGGGGAGACAGGTATTTTCTGATTCGATGCAGAGAAGTTGGCTTTCATGGAGTAGAATCGCTCTCCATCAGCCAAGTCTCATTGAACGCGGCATGCTTGATGGATTCTCCTTTACCCTCTTTTTCACGATTGGCTCGATTTGGAGAGTAGCTGTACGTGACCTGAATCATGCCGTCTCTCGACTGAATAATCGAAGGATAGCAGTAGGAACCGGCATCCGAATTTTCGGCAGGGTCCACTTCAAGATGCCGTTTGTGCGTCCAGTGCTGCCCTTCATCTTCCGAGACTGTGAGCGCCAGACTATGCCGCCCGCCTTCGGTATCGTTATTTATGATTACCCATCTGCCGCTTTTCAGGACAACGATATCGACTCCCGCGCCGGGGTCGGGAAGCTCTGTATCCTTTACCAGTGTCCAGGTCATACCTTCATCTTTCGATTCGCTCACCATCACCCGCTGTGGTGGCGGGCCGTTATCGCGAAAATAGGCGACCAGCGTACCATTTTTTCTGCGGGCAATTGTTGGCTGAACGTTTCCCGGCCCCACAAGAGGCTCACTCATTTTCCACGTTTCGCCCCAGTCATCGGTGATAGCCATGATTGAGAAATCAAACCCGTCCGAATAGAGCGGAACAATCATCCTGCGGTCTTCTAAAATATAGGGATGGACACGGGTCATCCATCCAAGGCGTACGGTGAGCTTATCTGCCGCTTTGGATTTATAATGCTCCAGCCCCAGTGTGATTCGAGCTTTGTATCTATCCAGCGCGAGATAGGGCGACCACTGCTTTTCCAGATCCCGCTCAACGGCTGCAAGGAATTCGGGGCCAGGTTTCAACGGCATGACATGTTCTGATTCCCATATGGGCGCTCCCGGATTTCGAGTGTAGTTGGAGCTGATGTTATACTTCATCAGCGCACTCTCCCACTGGTTCGCGAGAATGGTCGGCCAGAAAAGCCAGAGCCGTTTTTTCGGGTCGATGATCATACAGGCGTTGGTATCGGGGAAACCGGGAGTATCCGCCATGATGAATGGCTCACTCCATGTCGATTCCCCGCGTTTTAGCCGAGAGCCGAAAATAGCGACATCATCCGCAGTCCGCTCACCGCTCCCCCTATACCAACTCGTCAGCAGATCGCCGTTCGGCAGCTCGACAATACAGCTTCCGTGGTTATGTTTATTCATGGGTGGAAATAGGAGTTCGCTGCTGTAAATTTGTTTTGAAGCAGGTGAGTGAACTGGCTTCACATTTGGGGCAGTTAGGAGTAATGCCGCCAGGATAATAGGAGTCATATAGGAGTGCCGCTTTCCAGGATGGGATAGGGAAGTATAGCGTGATTCATACTACTGCAAATTACATCAATCTGCGCGGATAATAAATAGTTCAGCCGCGAATATCATAACGTCCGTTCGCATATAATAAAAAGTTGATCTGCGAAAATTGAGGTCCTGCACGGTAAATTATGTGTTTGATTTCTGCTCAGTACGCTCAAATCGTAGGCCGTGGCAGAGCGCGGTCGAAACGCACCATGGCGGCATCCCGTGATCGGCCCAATCGCTTGTAGAGAGATTCCAGTGCATCATAGAGGCGCTCGGGCTGCTTTCCCCGTTCGGTGTAGCTCAGCGAAAGAGCGTTGAGATACTCGCGTTCTGCTTCGATAACGCTGCCTTCCAGGAGCATAGTGGTTCCCAGCGATTCTCGAACGTTCGGATCATAGGGGTCTTCCTGTACGACGACGCGCCAGAGGGGGGAAGATTTTATCGACCTCTCTGCGGCATCGCCAAACTGGGAGAGGGCATCGGAGGCGAGTTCGTAGATGTCCGCTTCGGGATGTTCGTCGCCCAGATTCCATTCCCAGCTTCTGGTGCATAGCGGAAGAAGCTGCTGGACTACGGCCCACCAGCCCTGAGAGGCGCGCTCATAGTTTTTCTTCTCGCGATGGATATCTGCCAGGAGATAGGAGGAATCACCAAACCAGGGAGCGGATTCTATGGCTCTGTGGAAGAAATCAAGCGCGCGCTCCGAATCTCCCCGCTGGCGCCAGGTACACCCCAGATGGCAGAGACTGAATGCATCCTGAGGATCGAACCCCGCCTGCCTTTCAAAGAGCTCCGTGTCGTTCCCCGGCAGGGGGCCAAGAACAATCTGTTCAGGTATGCCGAGCAGATGCGCCAGCAGCGCCTGATCGGATGTCTCTTCCCAATCCCGCGTAGAATCGTCGAGCTGGGTTTCCATCTCGTATCTGCCTATGAGTACACAGCTGCCCAGGAATGCTTCAAAATTGGATGCTGCGGGCCGGAGATACATCTCGTCCTCGTCCCAGTAGAGGATTGGCCAGGCGCCTTGCTGCGTATCGGGTGTGATGTAAAACCCGTACAGCCCGCCTTCGCCAATTGCCCTTCCGAAGGGCAGGTACTGTGGAAGCATTCCGAACGACCGCCCTTCGCCGGCAGCAATCGATTCGAGAGAGAAAAACTCACAGGGCGCTATAAAGGGATTCGCAAAATGCGTATAGAGATTGGTGAATGATGTGGGGAGCTTGACCTGCCAGAAATTTTCCACCTGACAGAGCGCTTCTTTAGGATGATATGGTTTGCTTTCTTCGCCTGATCCCATTGTCTGTTATCCCGAGGAGACAGCTTTTCAATAAACGTTCGGGCGAACATTATTGATTAATGATGCAGTATACCTCTCCGACTAATACTATGACAACGGCTTGATTATTCTATTCTCATTTTCGAAGTGCATTCTCCGGGTAAATGCTGGATAGTCTCTGTATCTCAAAACACTCGTCTGGAAAAATCCGGAGGTTGAAAACCTCCGTCTGGAAAGAGCGGACGTCCTTCAGACGGAATGCCCGTCTGGAAAGAGCGGACGTCTTTCAGACGGAATGCCCGTCTGAAGGACAGTTGGATGCGGGCCGCCCAGACACGTTCTTCTATGCCTGGAAACGATAGGATCTATGGAATTGACGCAGAGAAATTGAGACGGATAATTTAAGAATATCTACGCTGTTTCTACCAGCACCTTTCCAGAGTGAACGGGTTCCGGAAAAGTGATGACGATGGTCACATCACAATTGAGTTTGTTGAGATATCGCATGAGCCGGTCGTACGAATAACCACTTAATTTCCCGCTCATAATCGCAGACACTTTTGCCTGATCTGTTTTCAGCAGTGATGCAGCCTGTTTTTGGGTAAGATCAAGGGCTCCAACACGGCTTCGAATTGCATAAGCAAGCTCAGCCTTTGCGAGCTCCATCTCGGCGTCATCCACACCAAGATCAGCGAAGATGTTACCACTTCTGGTAAGAAATTCTAGCTGTTTTCTCATTATGTTTGTTTTTGCTTATCAATTGCATTTATAATTTTCATGGCTGTTATTTCGGTAATTAGATGGCTTTAATTCCGCGGGGATGGAATAGATTGCCGGATGAAACACGCAAGGCAGCAGTAAATTTTAACTTGGGATCATGATATGAACGCTTTGTAGACTGCATCTTAAAGATTTAGCGCGTTGGAGAAGGTCTGTTCGACTTTATGAAGATCGGCAGTGGAAATCGTTCCCAACACACGAACGACTAACGACTGATGGACGGTTCCGAGAATACCTTTCACCACAGATGCCTTAAGAAGCCCGGAAGCTGCCCAATCTGCGATAGGAGTGTCGTCTGGTTGCCAGGTGGCGAGGTTACTTGTGATTGGCGCTACAATGATATCTGTGCGGCGGGAATTGAAGTCATCGGTACTGAGGATGAGCGCGGGGCGGCGCTTTGAACCAGACTGATTTGTATATGGAAATGGCAGGAGGACAACATCACCGCGTTTATAACTCATCGTAAACCGAGTCTTCATCGTTGTCCCATACCGACATAAAAGCGGGTTCTGAGAGCCGCATAAGAGATCCGGTTAGTTCAGTATCTGTCTGCTCGTCGGTATTGGGTAGTTGAAGAAGGTCTTGCCCGAGGATGCGCCAGTTCCGCCCGATCTTGATACCGCGTGCCAGCCCAGTTTCGAGCATGTTTTGAACACTCCGACGAGAAACGCGCAGCATCGTCGCTACCTCTTCAGTGGTGTAATAAATATTCGGGCTGATTTCAAGATTTTGTATGATCATGGAGACGCCTCCTCAAACTGCGCAAAAACTATGAGTTCATAAGACGGTACGATATTCTGATAGAGTTTAATAATAAATAATGTTATCAAGAACTGATTACACCAGATGCTATTAGCCACTCTTTATATATCCGTAATTGTTGAATCTGCTCAATGGTTAATCTATTTCCGGCGGCGTGATATGTATCATTTCTGATATCATTTAATTTTACTAACCAAGATGTTCCATCGTCTTTACTTGGTTTGTCGTAAGCCATTTTGCCTTGGAAGTGTTGCCATTGTTTCCTAATTATTTCTCGGTAATTTATGAAGTTTAAATATAACCAAATATCTCCATTTGGGTCTTCTGCTTCTTTTCGGCTACCTGCTTCACTACGTATTTGAGGAGGGACTTCTCTCCAAGGGTCTGAGTATTGCTCTGTAAGAACTTTACGGATATATTTACTAATTCCATTTTCTATCTCTCTGACTAAAGACATAGCTTCATCTATATTTATTATTAATTTATCAGCCATCCATTTTTCATACCCATCAGATTCAAATTCTGCTTCATAACTAGACTTGATGAACTTAATAATAATATACTTATACTCCGGAATTGCTCCTGAGCCGAATCTTTTTCGAGCCACTTCAAAATCAGTCAATCTAAGTTTTTTAAAAGCCTGACCTATATACTCAGCATATGGTTTGATTTTTATACTTATTTCTTCTGTCGACAATGTATCAAAATCAGGATCATGCTTTCTTAAAAAGGTACATATATCAATTAATAGTGTTAAACAGGCAGCTACACCTCTATTTGTCGCAACAATTCCTTCTTCTCCTTGAGACCATTCTTGTTCAGCGTTAGATTTGATAACTTCAAACCAATCTTCCAGTATATGTACGGCTCTATCAACACTTGCATAAGTGTCTCCTTCCCAAAATGGTCCCCAAGATTGAGCTTTTTCACCGTTCATCTTTCTAGCGAACAAACCGAGCTTCGACAACTCGTTAACAAATTGATAAACAGTAATACATCTCACATGAGTTTGTTTCTCATCTGACCCCTTTATATTCTTACCAAAACATCCTTTCGGATTCCTCTTTAGCCTGTTGACAGTCGAACTTGCCATTGCCTTAATTTTATACTTATCATTCTGACTGTTCATATGTAAAGTAGCATAGAGTTCGCTGAGCAATCCTGCGCTTACTTTTTTCTGTTTACTATTGATATCTTCAAACAATCTTGCTTCTGTTTCTTCAATCATCCCTACAAATGCTGTCACAGGAAGTATTGCTGTATCTGCTCTCTGATGACCAGCATAACTCATCAAGCGATGCTGACCATCTATTACCCAAGCACAACCATAAGAGGAAGGTAAAATTAACATCCCGAACCGCGAGCCCCCATCACCGCCATATTCGCCCGGTGCTGGTTCAAATCTTGGAAGATTAGATTGATTTCTGAAGTTTACGATTATATTTGTTGGGAAATAACCACCTTTATCAATAAAATCTTGTATTGATTTAATCCTACTCTTACTCACCATTCTTTGATAACTATCATCTTTTCCACCTGCACGATGAGAAACATAAGCTATCTTTAACAGGAGCGATGGCGTTAATACTAGTTGATATGCATCTGATGATCCTATCTTTGTTTTAACACATGGTACTTTTTTGTCCTTCAACGTCGGGATTTCTTCACCAGGAATTACTTCACCTAAAAACTGGTAATATGCAACTTGACCTACACGCTTGGCAAGCTCAATATAGTAATCAATTGTTGACTCATCAATTGCTTTCTGCCTTGATTGTCCTATCCTGCTACGATCACCGGTTGTCAAACGGATACCTGACAAACAGAACACGCCTTTTACTTTTCCTTGCTTATGTTCGCTAAGTTTTAATGATTCTCGTGTCTCATCAACTAAATCTTTCAGTTTAGGGACAAGAGTATTCGCATCGAATGATTTGCTTGAACAAGAGGATTTACATTCAAATACAAATGCTATATCTTCTGAAATAGCTAATACATCAATTTGATTTTTCACTCCTTGCTCACGCGTGACAATTGCTCCTTTAATCGGTATCGATAATGTTTTAAAACCTAATAGATAACACATATACCAGACTTTTAATTCATACTTTTTATCTTCTGAAAGGTCTTTGACAATCGTTGAAACCGCCTTGCCTTTTCGAAGTAACCGCCATCCTTGTTCTTCGTATTCCGGTATCCTATGAGTTTTTACTGATAATCGTTCAGTACCTGATATTGCATCAGGTATATGCTTACGAAGGTCTTCGCGAGATTCTAATCCTGTAATATGCGTCATAGTTTCACTTCAATGAGTATCTCAGTAATAGGTTTTCTGAACTCGCTTTTCGAACTCATGATGGAATGCCGATTATATGTTGTGATTATTGAACCACTATAAAGTGAACGAATTGATTCATGATCAGCATTGGATATAAGAACTATAACACCTCTCTTAACTGCTTCTTTCGCCACATATGCGAGTCTTTGTTGATCAAAATAAGTGAAAATCTGCTTGTTGTATTTATTAAATCCATTATTATTATGAGCTACGGTATATGGAGGATCAGCATACACAACATCACCTATGCTGGAGTTTGATATTGCAACTTCAAAATCAATATTTTCTAAGCTAGCATTGCATAAGAGTTGAGATGCCATTCTTAATTGATTTGGATCAGATACTGACAAATGAGATTTATTGTTATAAGGAACGTTAAAATGACCATGCTTATTTACACGATATAAGCTGTTGAAACTTAATCTACAAAGATATAAAAAACGGGCAGCAATTTCGTACTCATTGGTTGGGTTACATGCACGTACTTCGTAATAACATTCAATATTGTTACTATATCTCGACATTATAGCTAATACTTTCTCCACATTGTCTCTAATGCATCTATATGTGATGATTAGATCTGAATTAGTATCTGCAAGTATCGCTTTGCTCGGAGCTAAAGCAAAGAATAACGCAGCACCACCGCAAAAGGGCTCGATTAGTTTTGAATTAATACATTCCACGCGCTCGATTAAGTCTCTAACAAGCCATCGCTTACCTCCAGCCCACTTTATTATTGGTGGTATCCCAGAGTTGTTCGGTATATTGTCACTATTTATTGAGATAGTCATGTGAATAATATTTGTGACATTCCTAACCCTCAAGCCATTGTTGTGGTTGCTTGTTCATGGATTGGTAGCATATTATCGATAGAGAGATTGAATTCCTCTTGTATTGAATGACTTTTCTAAAAGTGTATCACAAGAGCAGCTTGGAATTGGTCGTACATTTCCTGTAACAACATTCCCTTGCAAAGCGATCTATTTTTTTACTGTTCTTATAGCTATAGGGGTCTTCATGTAGCTAAGAGTAATTCATACCTTTATTTGACGACTTCAAAAACAATGTATATCTAACACAGTCACTTACATTAATGTATTAATTGTGCAATATTTCAAGAGAATTCTAGAATCACTGAACTCCTCGCCTCCTCCAGTCTTGCTTGACCTGCTCTGAATGGAGGAGAATCTGAGAAATGGGCTCGCCAAACTACTCAACCTTGATCGATGATCTCCATCGAGCGCGTCTCTCTTGATATTCCGGATCCTCACGCAGATGTTTCACATCTTCGTAATCTACCCACCAGCGCTGACAGCGTCCATGCGCAACGCCTACCGGATATCTTCGCAGCCTTCCACTGGTGGAGTAGGTGTATATAGTAGCGATAGAAACTCCAAGACATTGCGCAGCTTCCGGAATTGTCAGCCATTTTTTCTGCTCGAATGCCGCTTCTTCTGCTTCAGTGAGAGGAGGCGGAATTATATATGCCTTCGCGCTCTTCATTGCAGCGTTTCTTCTCTGCCGTTCCTTATCATCACGATACTTTTCAACCTGCAGCTTGGAAAGCAGGTAGCGCTTCGTTTTATCTGTCTCCCTTTTATAGCGGAAAACAAAAATCCGGCGACGAATAAGATTTTGCATGGTCTTGTATGATATTCCGATTGTTTTAGCGGCCTCTCCGATAGTGATCCACTCGCTGCATTCCCAGTACTCAGGGAGCAGGTGAATACAAAAACGACGCTTCACACGGTAAGAAGTAGCGCGCATCTCCATTACCTCCTCCCATGAGTAGTAGGCAGTTGTATGGCCCTTCGGGCCTTCAGGCATCCATCGGTGGAGTTTCCCCGTCATATAAAGGTAGTGTATTCCCTGTCGAGTAATTCCCAGATATGCTGCTGCTTCCCGCGATGTGATCCAGCCGCCATTCGTATACATCACGTATTCTCCTCTTCCAGGCTGTACCCTCATCCCCGGCCCTTCTCCCTGATTCCCTCGCAGGCTCGGAGGGAGAAGGGAGCATTTAAAGCAAATTTGTCGCTGCGCAGTCAACATAGGAAATGCGAAGCGCAAATACACTCGCTTTTGCTTCTCTCCCCCTTCTCCTGTTTTTGGGAGAAGGGCCGGGGATGAGGGTATAAACTAACATTCCTCACCAAACATGAGTCTGCTCCCACGCATTCGGAAACGCCTGTACCGTTTCAATAGGTTCAATCACTCCCCGGTCATTCTGAGTGATAAAATTCCCTCTCCCTGCCTCCGGCCCGAATAGCATCGCCACCGCATCCGCTCTGTCCGGCGATGGCAGCCCTCTTAGCTTCATATCGTCCTTACTCTCAATTTTGATATGTCCCGACGAGGTGTAGCTGTAGCGAATGCTGCTCAGCTGCGCCGCGAGCTGGTCATCTCGCGGCAGGCAAATACGCCCCTGAATAAACCTCTCCCGAAGTTTCCAGTAGGTCTGCGCACGCAGGTTCAGGTAGATCTCTATACCCGACTTGAACTCAGGCCGCCTCGCAAAGTTGACCGCCTGCATCCCCGCCACATTCCGCTCACGCACCCGGTCGACAACCCCCGCGCCCACTCCAATCTCATCGATAGCTACCACTTCTGCGCGCTCCTCCTGCGCTATCGCCACCACGCGGCCTGCCACCTCCATCGTGTTCAGGCCATGAAACGCTCTCAGCCAGAACACGCGGTCGCCCCGGCGCAGCGCAATCACCGTCTCATCCGATCCAAACCGCGCCACATCCACCGCCAGCACACACAGCCTATCCTCCTCAGCAGAATTCTCGGCCTCGGTGCGATTCATCGCCGCCTCGATCAGGTCCAGTTCGATCAGGTTATCCTCCGCCGATTCGGGAAACTCACCCATCACGCGCGAACGAAAAAGCGCATTCGGCTTATAGGTTTTCCCCTCCCAGTGCAGCAGCATCCCGGCCTTGTCGGAAGTTCCAAACTCCGCCGACTCCGGAATCTGCTCGCACCACGCTCCCACTCTGTCCAGTACGCTCAGCCGGGTGACCGCTCCGGGAATCGTTCGAGCCGGCTCATGCCGCTTCCCAGGAAGTCTATTCTGGCAGGCCACGTTCGGATGCTCCAGCGCCGAGATCGTAACCGTCCTCCACCTCGACCCCCGAAACAGGCTGTAGAATCGCCCCTGCGGCGCCAGCGGGTTCGATATTGCCAGCACCCGGTTGTTCGCTCCCACGCATATCCCTTCCACGGCATCCCAGATCTCCTCGGGAACGCCGCAGGCCTCATCCAGCACCACCAGCAGGTTCTCGGCATGGAAACCCTGGAATCGAACCGGCTCATCAGTCGATAGCCCCATTGCAAAGTGCGCTTCGCTGATCTTAAGTCGGGTCTGCAGCAGGTTTCCCTCCAGCCTCGGCCTGCCCGCTTCCCGGTCTGCCAGCCCATTCACGCTGCTGTGCCGCCTTCGTATCTCGTTCCATAAAAGTGTCTCCACTTGCCTCCAGGTCGGCGCAGTCGTCAGCACCACACTCTCCGGCTTGCAGTAAAGAAACCAGAGAACCAGGTCAGCCGCCAGATAGGTTTTGCCCACTCCGTTTGCCGCCTTCACCGCCACCCGCCGATTGCGCGTCAGCAGCCTCGCGATATTCTCCTGTGCCAGCCACCAGTGAGAGCCGAGCACATCCTTCGCAAACCCTGCCGGATCGTGCTTGTACCTGCTGAAATCCCCGCCCGCAGCCGCTTCCAATGCCGACTTCCCATTCAATCCACTCTGCTTATTCAATACTGCCCGTGTTTCCAATGCTGTCCGTGTTTCCAATGCTGTCCGCTTATTCAATTTTTAACTCCTTAGGCCTCACATTCGCAGGGAAAAATGCCTTCACGCAGCGCCCTTCCCGAACGGAACTGCCCTCATCCCCCCTGTCCCCCTTCTCCCAAAAACAGGAGAAGGGGGAGAAATTCTAACCCCACCTCAACCATTCCTCCTCACTCGTTCCTCACTCAGAAATGCACCTCACCCCTGCCCCTCTCCCAGGTGCTCGTTCCTCGCGGGAGAGGGGAGATGCACCTCAATCCAATACATTCCTGCCCTCTGGTTCCTCGCTAAGCGCGGGAAAATGCACCTTTACTCAACACCATTCCTGATCACTCGTTCCCAGCTAAACGAGGGGCGAATGTTTCCTTCTCAATCATCTGCGATTACAATCCTACCCTGCTTCGAGATTCATGCGCCTTCCAGCTGCTTCGAGATTCATGCGCCTTCCATCTGCTTCGAGATTCATGCGCCTTCCAGCCCGCCTTGAGTTAGTGAGAATGACTATAATCCCACCCTGCTTCGAAATTCATGCTGCGATGCATCGAAGCAGCTCGTGGAGCAGTACTGCCCTGCGCTGAGGCCGTACGCATAGTGCTCATGGCAGTAGGGGCAGGTTCGCATACGCGCGATTTCGCGTCGTTTGAGTGGAGTCCGATAGAGCGAATGCTTGCTGAAAATGTAAAAGCTAATCCCACTGGAATCGTAACACTTTAGGAGCGCATCACGCAGCCAGCGAGAGACACTTTGCTGTGATACCTTTCGTGCCAGTATCTCCCAATGGCCGCTCAGTTCTGTCTGAGTCCACCCCAGAATCCAGGCATGCAGGCATATTCGCTCCCTGCGCGAAAGATCCGTCACCGACATAAGGAATTTCAATTCGTCCAGCGCAGTCTGAGATGGCCGGGGATCTTCAATCATTGCAGCCATGGTGTCTGCGCTGCAGAGCATAAATTTTTCTCCGTGCCGCGATAACTGTCGCTCAGTATAAGCAGGGTAGACAGAATTTCTAGACTCTGCATTCAGCAGTGAATCAGAAGCCGCCTCCAAAGCGTCTTCATAGATCATACGCTTACTCTGCTTCGTGCCCGGATTTCCCGTCATTGGAGCTGTTTCCAGTGTTAGTCGGTCCATAGGTACCCCCATTCTCGGCATCAACAATATAGTAGACATAAGTATACTATATTGTAACCCCCTCAGCGCCATATGTCAAGAACCGGAAATGGAAATTTAAAAATAAATTTCACACTATTACTAAAATGAATGGACAGGAAAAGAAAGGCTGCACCTTTAGCAGCGCATAAAATGGAGGAAGATGGCACTGTTTGAAGCAGAGAAGAGGACATAATTAGGGCGCTGCAAACCATGACTCAACGATTTGAAAGAATTTAGCAGCTCATAACAGAATTTATTATCCGGTGGTTCAAAAATAGTCCCCTTCCAAATAGAAGGGGACTAACGATCGAAACAGATCAGTGATTTTGAGAATAAAAACCGATTACGGCTTTACAATGGAAGCCACCAATTTGATGACGGTTCCTAGCACAGCTTTGATGTTCGATTACGGCTTTACAATGGAAGCCACCAATTTGATGACGGTCCCAAGCGCCGCTGTGATGTTCGATTACGGCTTTACAGTCAGAGTCACTGATTTGGTAATGGTTCCCAGCACCGCTTTGATGATCGGTTTTAGCTGGACGGTGACGTGCAGGGTGGTGATGTTGAACGTTATTTTATTCACGCCTGCAGGGACTGTTACTGTCGCCGGCACAGTGGCAGCGGTGATATCACTGCTGCTGAGGTTAACTACTACTCCTCCTGCGGGAGCAACTCCACTGAGCGTGATCGTTCCTACACTGTTCTTCACTCCGCCCTGGACAGAGCTTGGGCTGATCGACAGCGCCGATAGGACAGGAGCCTTTACCGTGATATTCACCGACTTGGTAACCGATCCAAGAACCGCGTGAAGAGCCGCTACCGTATTGACGGATACGGGAACGGTGGTTACAGGGAATGTGGCCGTGAGTGCGCCGCTCGGAACAGTAACACTTGTGGGAACTGAAACAGAGGGATCAGCGCTGCTCAGGGCCACCGATACTCCGGCGGCTGGAGCAATTCCACTCAGGGTAACTTTCCCGGTGGTGCCGACTCCGCCATTCAGGGAAGTAGAACTCGCGCTCACCGAAGATAACACCGGCGCAGTTACCGTCAGATTAACACTTTTGTTTACCGTATTCAGGCTGGCAGTAATCTGAGAGATCGTATTGCTGCTTACCGGAATGGTTGTGATGGAGAAAGTCGCCGTTTTCGCACCTTCTAATACAGTTACTGTGGAAGGAACTGCCGCAATCGAAGGAACACTGCTGCTTATATTTACCACTGTCCCGCCAGCTGGCGCTGCTGCGACAAGGGTGACTTTGCCTGTCGAAATCTTACTGCCGAGTACGCTGGTGGGAGAAAGGCTTACCGCCGAGAGAACAGATGAATTTGTGCTAACGACGTTGATCGTTCGGCTGAATGAGTTGTTGGCAGTAGTGCTCTCATGAATCGTATTTGACGAATTGGCAGTCAGAGTAATTGAATGCGAACCGGCTGTGAAGGTTTTGGAGAGGGGAATCACGGAGTAGTAGAACCCGCTTGCGAGCGCGCCCAGCTGGATCGTGTTGCTGGTTCCATCGATAATTAAGTTCTGGTTATTTGGCAGCGAATCAGCAATGCCGACGTTTGCTATACAGATCGTAATATAGTAAGAGTCCGAAGAGGCAAACGTTGTCGGTTCCGTCAGTACGTTCTGCACTTTATGGATCATGATGGGAGAAGTGAAGCCATTTACCGCTGGATTATAGGGCGCCAGATCAACATAAGCCTGCCCCTGATAGTTCTGCATATAGTCCTGGGCAAGTTTTGTGAAATCTGCAGATCCCCAGCCGGTTACGAAGTCCCAGCCAACCGAGCAGGTATAGCCGCCATTATTTCCGGAAGAGACATCGTGCGCAAAAAAGAACCCTTGCTGGCCGCTGAAAGAGTTCTGCATGGCGTAGATATCGGAGTTGAGCAGACCAGTTCGATGTCCGGCTCCGATCACCGCATTGAGCTCCTGGTTGATCAGCTTATTAGCGACAGCCCACAAAGGAGTAGACGCGCTGGTACCGCCGTATTGAAACCACGCTCCTGAGGTATAAACAAAAAATCCGGGTGTGTTTGGATCGGCAATAGCTGAAATATCCGGTGTCTGGCGCATTCCATTGCTATGTGAGTTAGTGACTCCAGGGCCGATCTGCCAGGATGGTTTTGCGAAATACACACTCAGCCCGCCTCCCGAACCTCCCCAGCCGCTTTCCGATTGATAGAGACCGTTCGCATCGCCAATAAGTGAGGTGCCGCCGACACAGGTGACATGCGGGTCACTCCCCGGCAGTCCGACAGAGTTAACATTGGAGAAACGATTGTGTGAGCCGTTGTCACCGCTGCTGTTATAGTGCGAAATGCCCTGTGCATCCATGGTGGCAAGTATGGTATCCCAGCTGGTTACATAGCTGTCGAAACCATTGATGTGCAGATAGTAGTCGTCGATACTCCAGCTGTTTGAAATGACTGCATTGTTATCTGTTGCTATCTGATTCCATGTATCCAGATTTCCGTCGTTCGGTGATTCGTAGAAGATGACTGTGATTTTTGGTGCCTGGCCCAAAATTACTTCCGCATCGAGGCAGGCTTCTCCCTGACCCGAAAGGCTGTTATTCCCGCCATTTATTTTAAAATGCTGTATGGTGGGTGTACCGAGTGCGAATGTGGTGCAGAAATGCTGAATGTCCGAATCGGTAACTTTCGTAGGGGAATATATTCCGATCGAATAGCCGGTTCCATCGAAACCGAGGCTGTGCAGGCCATCAAAATTATATACTTTAGAGACATCCGCCGGAGCCAGGGGCTGGGTGAACTGCGGGGTTACTCCAGTTCCTGCGTTTGCCTGGTAAGGAGGAGTGATCTGATGAAAATTCATCCCATCGAGTTCGGGACTGACCGGACTCTCCTCCTGAGCAAGGCGGCGGCCCCTGAACATTCCGGGCCGCATCTGAGCAAAGCTTGATAATCCGTAGACGGCTTCTACCTTTGATGCGAGGGAGGG
>JBBRDM010000124.1:0-16759 GCA_038203935.1 Chthonomonadales bacterium | reverse complement strand
AGTGGCACGGTCTCTGGCATTCTACAGCCGGGAATTTCCCGAGGAGATCCAGCCTGAAAACATGGTCATTGTGGGTTCGATCTCAATGACCCGAGATATTATGATCGATCTCGCGTGGGTGCAATATCCTCCGGTAACGCTTACCGACCCCGGCGCTGAGTTCGATTTATCAGCGGCATTATTGAACGAATCAGCAAAACCAGCTTCCAGTAAATACTCAGCGGTTATCGGTGCGGCTATCGGCGGACTTGGCCTGGCGAACGGCATACCCATCGTCGATATTTCGCAGCAGGAAATACTATCACACAATAAGCGCCGCGCGCCCGCACAGCTGCTCAGTGGTATTGCTTTCTCAGCATTCTGGATGCTATTGATTACCGCAGCTGCTGTCTGGCTCTCTGTGTTAGAATCCAAATCGATATCAGAGAGCACAAAACTTTCAGAGGAACTGTTAAAAATAAATATTCAGCAGGCGCCTGCGGTATGGAATCAGCAAACTTCTGAAGCGGCAGCTAACTACAAAAGAAGCGTGCAGATCCCTGCCGCCTCTGTATTAGGGCGGGTAGCTGAGAGTTTTAATCAGGGCATTTCGCTGACTCAGCTGGGAGTATCGCATGATGGATCCGTAAGTATCAGCGGGAATGCGACGAATATTTCAAACGTACAGCGATTTGTACTTACGATGGGAAGCGGTCAGAGTGTACACAGCCCCGTAATACAGGCGATGCATCAGGAACCAAAAGGTGGAGTTACGTTCACAGTGCTCGGTACAACCCGTCCACCATCGCAAATCGAATCTGCTGAAGCGGTTAAGAAAACGGAATAGAAATGAAGCAAATAAATTTAAATCCTGAACAACAGCGACGATTGGTTGCGCTAATGCCTCTTTTTTGTGTAGCATTAGCGCTCATTCTGCTGTATCCGGCATCACGCAGATACAATAAAATTCAGGATAAAATCAGTGAGCAAAAAAAGAATTTAGAAGAATTGAAACTAGCCGCAGCTTCAAACTCTGCCGCTCCTGTGCCGACAGCAGTCAGCCGAGATTCGGAGCCTTCAGAATTTCTCGGACAGATTACCAGCCTGGCATCCGCCTCAAACTGCAGCCTTACTGAACTGGATTCTTCTCCCATCGATAAACCTGTTGAAAACAGCGTTGTTACTCCATTGAGTGCAAAAGTTGAAATTCAAGGGCGTTATCCAGAGATACGTAGATTTCTAATGCGATTATCGCAATCCACACGCTTTCTGGTGGTTACGGATATTTCGCTGGCTGCGGCAAATCCTGGCGTGGAAATGGATCCAACTCCATCTGCAAAGGGTAATGTGCTGCATGCCATTATTGAAATTCAACGATACACTGCCTCAGCGACGGCGCCTGCTTCCTGAGTTTATGCTGCACTGCCTGATAAAAGGACTTGAAAAAATTGCTAGATATAAAAGACCGTTCGAATACGCCAGTCATAAAATACTCGAAGTATGCATACATCGGCATCCTGACAATTCTGGGATGTGTATCCGGTATCTCTGAAACCAGAGCGGAAGTTATAGTGCAGCCATCAGAACATATTTATACTGTGCAGGCGGGAAACACTCTTACCCAGGTCGCACACAAATTCGGCATCTCGACAGCCGAACTAGCTGCGCAAAATAATCTGCATAAACACGCCCGATTGCTTCGAGGATCGGTTCTGCATATTCGTTCTGGCCATATTGCTGCTGCGAGCAGTGCCGATCGCACTGAAAATAATTCCGTAGTTTCATCATCCTCAATAAAACAAGCAGAGAAAAGAATTTCACTTAATTTTTCCGATGTCAGTGCTAGGCAGGCGCTATCTACGATATCGGACTATTCGGGCACCGACATCGTGGTAATGCCGGGCGGCGACGATCTCATATCGATCAGCCTGAGAAATCGAACAGCAGAGGAAGCTATACGCCTGACTTCCGCCGCTGCGGGGCTTTCCGTGGTTAGAACAAATGGAGCCTATATAGTTGGAAAACCGGATCAGATTAACAGCGCCGTAGGAAACATCGGCCAGGGCGCTGCTTCGCCGATGCTCAAAACATCTGCTTTCACTTCGAAAGATTTCCCATACCCATTAGTGCCTGTCAAAAACGAAACTGGTATCATAACGCTTCATTTCATCGATCCAGCGCTGGCCGAGCATATTCTTGCCGAAGCGTTTCCATCACTGCATATGGTCCGTCAGGAGCGAATTATCGTGCTGACTGGCGGATCGGAAACACTACTGGCTGTCGATGCGGCTCTTAAACAGATCGACATAGAGCCGCCAATCGTACCTAAAACTTCCAGAGCATTCGTGTATAGACTCAAATATCTCAACGCTGAAACTGCGGAAATATCTCTAAAGAAAGTCCTTCCCAGCTTGAATATAGCGGTCGCACCCGAGCCGACGTCACCACCGCCAGCGTCATTCCAGCCGCTTTCAACTAACACGCTCAATGCTGGTGCCGATATCAGCAGTTCCACTCCCAGTAGTTCCACACAGCAAAGCGCTTCAGGAGGAGCAATTTCACAGAGCTCGAACACTGTCGAAGCCCAGCACCTGAGCCGCTCAGTGCGGCTTATCTTGTTAGGCTCAGAAAACGAAGTCGAACAGGCAAAAGATCTGCTTGATCAAACGGATGTCGCTCCCCCGCTGGTTCGCATAGAAGCCGCCATTGTGGAAGTTAATCGAGACAACATGAAAGACCTGGGAATGGCCTGGGACTTTGGCAACACCAGTTTCACTTTCACCGTTCCGGGAGGAACCGGCCTCGACTTTTCGAAAATACAGCGTGATCTTCCCAGACCGGACGTTTCAAACCCTCCGGCAGCAAATTTCACGGTCTCGATAAAAGCGCTCATCACTCAGAATCGAGCACGTATTCTCGCCAATCCTAACATCTCCGTCGTCGACAACGAAGATGCAAACATATTTATCGGTGATCTGCTGCGTTTTCCCGGCGCAACCACCACCACCCAGAACGCCACCATTCAGAGTATCGATACGATACCGATAGGAATAGCGCTGCTAGTACGGCCCAGAATTCATCCGAACGGAGAGGTCACACTCAAGGTGCATCCGGTAGTAAGTTCCATCTCAGGCTTCAACACGGTGAACGGCCAGTCCCAGCCGCAAACTTCCAGCAGGGAAGCAGATACCACAGTGCGACTCAGAACTGGACAGGAGTTAGTTATAGGCGGGCTAAGCCGAAAAGAACTCACTTCAAATCTTACTAAAGTTCCCTTTCTGGGAGATCTGCCGTTTTTAGGTCAGTTCTTCCAGTCCCGCAGCCAGGGGTCGAAAGAGACAGAGATACTTATTTTCATCCGCGCATATCCTGTCCTGACACAGGCCGCACCGCCCGATCAGTCGTTTCTGCTGCCCAAAGAGGCTCTGCAAAGAAATGAAAAAGCGGATACGAAAAGGGAATCCAAATGAAAAAACAAAACAGCAATAATCCGAAAACCATAGCGCTTATGATGACCGCCACTGTAGGCAGTCTGGGATTTGCTGCTTCAAATATTACCCATGCGTTTTCCACCACCCCGTCAGAAGTTTCGCAGGCATCGGTTGAAGATCCCGCTTCCACACCGGATACGCCACAGGATAGTGCGGCTTTGCAATCAGGAAGCAAGAATAATCATGCACCGGCCGAATCGGAATTGGCAGTCGACTGCGATCCTTTCATGCCGCTTCCTCGCTCAGCCATACAGTCGGAAAATGCGAATTCTGCATTAAATCCTGGCCGCATGAGCCAAATGGCTCCTGCAATGATTCAGTCGCGTGACATGAGTCCAGGGATACTGAGCCTCGCGCCGCTTGAGAGCGCCGCCAGTGCGATAAGCAATAGCGCCTCGGATTCCCCAACGAATTCCACACCTGAACTTGTTGGGACACTCAATGGTAAGAAACCTTGCGCGGTGTTTCGTTCCGATTCAAAACTTGCTGTCGTACCATTAGGAGCAAGCATCGGAAATTGGAAAGTGACTGCCGTGTCGCACAGTTCCGTTACCATTGAATCTGGAAAGCACGTGGTACAACTCACTCTGGCCAAACCGCATTTTCAAGAACCGAATCCCAGCGACTCTAAATCTTCTGCAGCCGCCACACTACTATCTCATGAAGAGCCTGCCTCGGATTAGGTTCTTTATCACTAATAGGAATAAAAAAATGGCAGTACGGAAATATTAATTCTTATCGTGAGTAACAGTCCTCCTACGTGTGATAGGCCGCCAGTGAAATATGAAATGAGAGCAGCATTCGTGAGTTCACTAATGCTCGTCCATATTAACTCCTCTTTTTCGCTTAACCACTGCGTTTTCGAAAATTATATTTACGAATGAATTCACACGTTTAAATATTTTCTGATATTTTTGCTCAGGCATGCAACTTTAGCTTACCTTAGCCTGTCATAAGTTATATATTTAAATGCAGCCTATTCAGCATATGCTGCGTGAGCATACATTGCGTGCGACGGTGATGCCTCCGGCGCTACTTTATGGTAAAGGAAGGAACATAGATGATTCTTCAGCTTTAATCAACCCGCCTGCTGGGTGGACTGAAACAATGCTTTGCAAAGTTATCAGCGGTCCGCCAAACGAATAAAGAAAGAGAGTCATGGAATATGAAAAGCCTTCCAACAAAAGTAAATGATGTGCGAGTGGAATATGTAGTGATTGCAGCGGTTTTCGGTGTATTTGGGGGTACCAGGCTGCAAATGGCGCTCGGAGGTATTCCAGGTGGAAACAGCCCCCATCCGAGAACTGCGACTATAGAGGGTCTCTCCAGATTTCCTTCCGGATTTACTCCGGGCAGTGTATCCACCGGTTCGCCGATTACAGGCGACCTCACGATGAAAGGCGTCTTTGTACCCTATTGTGGAAAACGGCCTGATAACGGAGACAATTCTAAAGCGCGACTTCAGAGTAAACAGGCTGGTCTATCACGTCCAGCAAATCCGGAAGGGCCAACTTTCCTGTTAGTACCCATTCGGCCTTCCTACAACCCGTTCTTTATGACGGCCAGAGAAGCGGCTCTGCCGCACTCGCCATCGAAAGCTGAAGATAGCCACATCTAAATAGATTGCTTACACTGCTTTCGAACTTCAAAACAGAGCGATGTACATATATATAACAGCCAGACAGTTCTTCCTGTATGGCTGTTTTTATATTTGTAACTTCATGTTACTGCTGTGTATCTGGTCTGTACTTTGCAGGCAGATCCTTTTTAGGAGGAATGCGTTTTCACCCATTCAACATACTGATTCATCCAGTTTTGTAGAAATTCTTTGCTTGCGGCGCCAATGCTGCCTGACTCATCGAAAAGTCCTTCTTTAAGCTGAATAAAGATCTCCGGCTGGCCAAGTGTAGGTACATCGAGATAAGCGAGCACATTACGTAGATGCTGCTGCGCGAGCGCAGTGCCAGTACTGCCAACCGATATCCCCACCACTGCCGCGGGTTTACCTGCCCATGCACTCTGGCCATAGGGGCGAGATGCGTGGTCAATTGCATTCTTAAGTACGCCTGGTATCGAACGATTATATTCAGGAGTTACAAACAACAGTCCCTGCGCTGCTTTTATTTCACTTTTCAGCTGAGTAACGGTTGCGGCCGGATTCGCATCGTCATCTTGATTGTATAGTGGGAGATTGCCAATCTCTAAATGTTTGAAGGAGAATTCTGGGGGAGCCAATTTTGCCAGCGCTTCCGCCAGTTTTCGGTTAAATGAATCTTTACGCAGGCTCCCTACGATTACCGCTATCTGATATCTACTCATAAAATACTCCTTTTTTATTAATGCTTCCTGATTGAGGAACACAATATTTATTCATAAGTATACCCAGTAGGATAGGTGATATTTACCTTGAAAACTGTCAGAAAGTATTCAAAATGTGAAATTAAGAGGCGAAAACGCGGCGGTGGAATACCCACCATTCGATGCTGAGGACTATGAGGGCGAGGAGGGCGATCCAGGGTACAAGATCGCGGTTATCCGGTACGCGATGACCGGAGCTAGGAGTGAATGAAGCTGCAGGCAGGCTGTGCGGGGTGATATCGGATTCACTGGCGCTTGCGAGATTGGCGGCGAAGGTGTAGTTAAAATTAGGCGCAGCGGCGGTGTAGATTCCGGCGAGGCTGGTCTCGTCGAAAATGGCTTTTCCTTGGTCCCCTACTCCGGCTTCACGCCTGGAACCATCAGGACGGGTGATGGTGAGTTTCTTCACTCCGGTAGGCACAGTGATACTGATGGGGCTTGCTGTGGTAATTTGCGAGAGTTCGCTGTCGTCAGAGCCGGTGCCCAGCCAACGGATACTGTTGGACATAAGAATCGGGAAGGCGACGCGAAGTGGGAAGAGAGATTCGGTGATGGAAAATCCCAGGAATTCGGAGCGCATGCCAGCCTTCTCGCCAGCCGCGACGAGTGTCCCTGATTCACCAACGGCAAGCTCTCGCCCCCAGGGAAGAGTGGATGCTTTAAGCGCGGTAGCGAATCTATCTGTGCCGAAGTCGACATACTTCAAGACCGGGTTATCTTTTTCCCAGTCCGCCACGGATGTGTTTTCGATGCTGCCCTCAGTTTTGACTGGGGACTGGTCACTGGAGCAATGCAGGAATAGATAGTTGCCGGGAGGCAGGTGGGCAGGCGCTTCCTCATGGAAGATGACGACATCATACCCTTTGCCGCTGGTGAACTGAGCAGTCTTACTGAGTTCGACGCTTGGATCGACTTTGAGTGCGTTTTCGAGGAAAAGATTCTCTTTGCCGGCCAGCAGGATATGCAGTGTTTTGCGTGGTTTTAAGATGAGCCAGGCATTATTGTCCGCAGCGAGCTGATCCTTTGTATCGAGGCGGATATGCATTTTAACGGGCTGTGCCGGCTCTGGTATATCGTAGGGCTGCGTATCTTCACCATTTGCAGGAAGGGTGAGCTCGTGTGCATCTATGAGGTTATCGTCCGCGTATATCTCTTCATTGAATTTGCGTGGCTCTGTGGAGTAGTTGTGAGTGACTACGAGAAGCTGAACAGTTCTTTCTGAGCCGAGATTTCGCCGGAAATCGACTGCGGTGATGCCGACGTTATCGTGCGAATTTCCTACCACATGCAGAGTGTAGGGTGCAGGAGTTTGAGCATTAGGAGCAGAGTTTGATTCGAAGGCTCCATCTGAAAAGAGTTCAATCTGGCCTGCCGCGGCTCCTGCACGTGAGGCGATGAGATCGGATGCCAGTGTGACCGCCTCTTTGATGTTGGTACTGGTATCGTGGACAGCGAGGCCGGATATGGCGCGGCGGAGTTCGCTGCGGTCTGCAGTAAAACCACTGGCGGATTCTGGCCTCGCATAAGCGGAGAGAATCATCATCATATCCCCGGGCCGGAGTGTGCCAACAGTTTCGAGGGCTAGTTGTTTTGCTTTCTCGAGTCGGCTCGGCTGTACATCGGTGGCAGCCATGGAGGCGGAAGTATCTATGATGAGTACGATGTGCCTGCCGCCGAGAGCGTAAGTTCGGATGAAAGGCCTGGCGAGCGCGAAAATGATAAGCGCTGCTATGATGAGCTGCAGGAAAAGGAGTATGTTTTTTCGCAGTTTCTGAAAAGGAGCGTTTGCCTGAACATCTCTAATGACCTGCCTCCAGAGGTAGGTGGAAGAGACGATGACATTCTTCCTACGGAGTTTGAGGATGTACATGAGCACGATGAGCCCGCCGATGGGGAGTGACCAAAGGAGGTACAGCGGACTGGTGAAATGCATCCGTTCTCCCCGCTATCTATTACCTATTCGGTAGGGTTGATTTGTATCGGGATCGGCAGCGATCGACTTCTGTTCGAGAAGCCCTACCCGTTGATCCATTCTCTGCAGAGCCGTATCAAAACTGATATCGTACTGAGTGGTGGTGTCACGCAGCGACCGTATTTCATTTCTCATGGCGTCCAATTCGGCGCGTAGATTGGAGTCCAGCGTGTTGCCTTGCTGCATCTGGAGTTCAACCATCTGTCGTTTATGCCCGGTCCATATAGCTACTATTGGAATACTTAAGGCTAAAACTACGGTTATCAGTCCGATTAATTCACCCATCTTAGCAGTTCCTTTATTCTTGTGCGAATGGTTTAGTCCGAAATCTGTTCAGCTGTCGATAACAAGGATGCGTAAGAAAGCTATAATTCTAACTATTTCGATGTAAGTGCAAGAACTTCCTGCAGACTGACATCACCTGTATAGAGCGCTTTTCCTATAATAACGGCATCAACATTGGGTACAGAGGATGCTTCCAGCTCTACCAGTGCCTGAATATCGCTAATGTTGGCCACCCCTCCTGAAGCTGTGACGGCAACGTAGGGCACGGCGGCGGCCACTTCGGCCAATGATGGAATGTTGACACCCTGGAGCATGCCGTCTCGCGCAATGTCGGTAAATATGAATCTGGACGCCCCGAGATCTGCCATTCGCTTAACAAAATCTACAGCGAGCATTCCTGAATCTTCTTCCCAGCCCTGTATGGCGACCCACCCATCCCGAGCATCGACACCCACCGCAACTTGTTTTCCAAAATTTTTAAATAAAAGTTCTGCGAGCGCGGGGTCTTTGGCGGCAGCCGTACCTATTACTACTCTGGCAACTCCAATTTCAAGAAGGGACGTCACGCTGCTTTCCCGCCTAATTCCACCACCGATCTGTACGGGAAGGTTTGTAGCGGTTACAATATCCTGGACTGCCTTCTGGTTATGCAGATTCGGACTTCCGCTGCGCGCTCCGTCCAGATCAACCAGGTGCAGCCACTTAGCCCCCTGCTGCTGCCATCGCAAGGCCATTTCTACCGGATCATCGCCATACGTGGTGACCTGATCATATTTCCCTTGAACAAGGCGCACACACTTTCCATCTTTCAAATCGATTGCTGGATATATCTCCATTTTTGTCCTAAATAGTTATTTTCTTTTTTACTTAAAGGTTAGAAACACATGAGGTTATACATCAATCAAACAGCGTCGCACGGTCAATGCAGAGTCATATAATTCAAAGATAGAGTACATCATATTATGAGTAAAATACTGTCTACCACTCAATAAAGTTTCGTAATATTTGCAGGCCTATGCGACCGCTTTTCTCGGGATGAAATTGGGTAGCGGCTACATTTTCATGTTCAATTGCGCAGCAGAACTCACCGCCATAATCACTCGTGGCAGCTACTATTTCTGGATTGAGCGGAACAGGATAAAAGGAGTGGACAAAGTAAACGCGTGATCCGGTTTCGATACCACGCATAAGTTTGGAATCAGGTGAGGGATTTAGTTCATTCCAGCCGATCTGAGGAACATTCAAATCTTCTGCGCCATCCGGCCGGCCGTTCTCAAAGAATTTTACTATCTTACCGGCAAACAGTCCCAAGCCAGGACTGTCGCCCATCTCGCTGCTTTCATCAAAAAGCATCTGTAAACCAACACATATTCCTAAGAATGGTTTTCCAGAAGAGATGAAATCTCGAATTGAGTGCTGAAGGCCTGCGCTGTTCAAATTATTCATGCAGGCACAAAATGCACCCACACCGGGCAGCACCACTTTATCGGCCCGTTTTATCACCTCGGGATCGGAAGTGATAATCGGGTCTCCACCCACGAAAGCGAGTGCTTTCTCCACACTGCGGAGATTTGCCATTCCGTAATCGACGACTGCAATCATAGCTGCTTATCTATCTCATTAATTGCAGAAAGCAGCCATATGCATTAATTAGGCTGCGTTCCTACAGGATCTATGCTCGGTCCGGGCACTTTTGCCGGCGGAACCACTTTTTTGGTTACTGGTTTCCGTTTTGTTTCGCTGGGAGGCTCCCCGCCAACGGAATCAGAAATATGACTTTGAATCTGATTGATATTTGATGTGATATGGCGGGCATTCGCATTTGTAATGCTGATAGCCCATCGCATTGCTCCCACCAGTGTCAGTGTGAGTATCACAACCATAGTAACACGAGCCGCTACGCCGCCATCCTGTTTTTTAGGTGGAGCATTTTCATCCCGCAGCCAGGATGACTTGATACGTTCGCCCGAATGTGCCATTATCATTCTCCTGAAATGTGCGTTTCGAGTTCACTCTTCCAGAAGATTAACTTCACTGATAATACCGAATCTAAAACTTAGATATTAAAGCGACCCTTTTGTGGAGGGTACCCCAACCACACGCGGATCTCTTGTCACCGCGAGGCGGGCAGCACGCCCGAATGCTTTGAATGCCGATTCCAATATGTGATGCGCGTTAACGCCGGCTAATTGCCGCAGATGAATGGTCCATCCTGCGTTCACCGCAACTGCCCGAAAGAATTCCGGGGCTAGTTCCACTGTAAAATCTCCCAACACTGGAGTGGGATGCGTTAGATTATATTCGGAATGGCCGCGTCCACTGATATCCAGGGCACAAAAAACAAGTGCTTCATCCATAGGAACCGCAATATTTCCTACGCTAGTTATACCAGATTTATCACCGACAGCCTCTTTCAAAGCCATGCCAAGCACAATGCCGACATCTTCGACGGTGTGATGATCATCGATGTGGAGGTCGCCTTCTGCCTTAACCGTGAGATCAAATAGGCCGTGCCTGGCAATATGAGTCAGCATATGATCGAAAAAACCAATTCCAGTGGCTATATTGCTCTCTCCAGAACCATCGAGATTTAGGGATAGGAAGATATTTGTCTCACTGGTTTTACGAGAAATTTCACATTTCCGATTAGATGACAACTGCATTCTCCGCCTGCGAATCCGATCGATAATTTACTCTAAACGTGCTTCAACTGCGGCTGCATGCGCTTCAAAACCCTCGGCCCTTGCAAAGGCAGTAACCGGAGCGGCAAGCTCGCGCAAAGCGCTTTGTGTGTAGTAGATAAAACTCGATTTTTTCAAAAAAGTATCCACATGGAGTGGTGAAGCAAATCGCGCTGTTCCACTGGTTGGAAGGGTGTGACTTGGCCCGGCCATGTAATCCCCTAAAGTCTGGGGAGAATAGTCGCCCATCAGCACTGCACCCGCATTCTTGATGTGACCAAGCGCGGCCAGCGGATCGCGAACCATCAGCGCCAGATGTTCCGGCGCAGCAGCGTTTGCCAGATCGAATGCCTGATCCATCGATTCTGAAACGATAATAGCTCCGCTTTTGTCGAGGGCCTTTTTTAATATTTCGCGCCGGGGCAGCGTCTGGAGCTGCAGGTCTATCTCCTGCTCAACCAGCCGGGCAAGCTCGATGGAAGGAGTGATAAGAAAGGCAGCGCTTTCAGTATCGTGCTCCGCCTGAGTGAGCATATCAAGCGCTGCGAAACGGGGATTAGCTCCCGCATCTGCGACTACACATACTTCGCTCGGCCCTGCGAGCATGTCGATATCTACAACTCCCCACAGAAGCTTTTTAGCAACATTGACATAGACATTTCCCGGCCCTACGATTTTATCCACCGCCGGGACACACTTCGTACCAAACGCCATTGCAGCTACAGCCTGCGCGCCGCCAATAGTAAATATTCGTTTCACTCCGGCAATTTTCGCGGCATAAAGTACCAGAGGATCGACAGTGCCATTCTTGCGGGCCGGGGAGCAGAGTACAATCTCTCGCACCCCTGCGGTGTACGCCGGAACCACAGTCATCAGCACGGTGCTGGGGTAGGATGCTGTTCCGCCAGGAACATAGACACCGACCCTGTCCAGCGGCCGGATAAGCTGCCCGAGAACTCTGTCCGGCTGAGAGTCCAGCCAGCTTGTTTTTTTCTGTTTCTCATGAAAAGCGGATATGTTTGCCGCAGAAGTCTGAATTGCAATTTTGACTGCATCCGGGACCAGACCTTCTGCGCGATCCCACTCTTCTTCAGAGACTTCAAGATCTGCGAGCAGAGGAGAATCGAAACGCCTGGATAGCTCTAAAAGAGCCGTATCCCCATAAGCGCGAACTTGAGCAATTATATCACGTACTGTCGTCTCAACTTCCGCATTATCCTGCAGGTTACTGCGGCGGAGAATACGGTATGCCTCATCAATTCCTGTCTCACTTACTTGATAAACGCGCACTGTACAGATCCTGACTAAACGATTTTTGGAAGAGACTCATGCAGAAATGAATCTCTTCCAATGATCTGTCATTATACGGGATTCCGCGATCAAAGTCAACCTATCGATGAGCTGTCGTAGACGCTGATTTCAAGCGCCGGAGCCAGCATTATGCTGGAGATGGCAATGGAATTATCATTTTCCTCCAGGACACCGCTTTTACGGGAAGCTTTTTCCAGATACATTCTCTGATCTGCGGCAGACACTAGCTGATTCAAATCACTTCCATCCTGAGGAAAGGAGGCTGCGCCTATGCTCACATCAAGCATCAGCTTTGTTCCATCGGACTGATTCAGACCAGAATCGTATTCCTGCACTGCCCGCCGGATTCTATTGGCTACTCGCACAGCGCTTTCAGAATCGGTCTGATGAAGCACAATGAGGAACTCATCTCCGCCATATCTCACTACGAGATCCTTTGGCCGAAGCTCCCTCTGAAAAAGTCGTGCAACGTTCTGAAGTACGATATTTCCATGCTGATGCCCAAACTGATCATTGATCGGTTTAAAATTATCCAGATCAAGATACATTAGAGTGAGCGATTTTGGAAGCGGACTGGAGGCGAGATCTTTAAGCATGGGTGTCACTGCCTGATCTAGATATCTCGAGTTATAGAGCCCTGTTAGTGAATCAGTAATAGAATCGCTCAGAGTTCGGTCGAAGAGAATATCGTGATACAGTGCGCTTTGCACTTGCGCAGCAATCATCTGCATGAGATGCTCATCATCCTGGGTGAACGCTTCAAAACTCGGGTGGTATAGATTGATGCTTCCCAAAGTTTTGCCCATATGAATCAATGGTACGATTAGCGCGGAACTGCTGACCGGCTGATAACCTGCCTTCAACGGTGAGAACATTCCTTCCCGCTGGCAAGGCCCCCGATACGGAAGCTGGTCGTTCGTTACCAGCGCAGCAATACTCTCCGCTTTAATGACGCAGGGTGTATGAAGCAGTGTTGATTCTTCAGCGAGCTCTCCGAAGGACCACACCTCAGCAAGACAGGAGCTATCCGATTCGTCCAATACAATATTCGCATCAGATTTGTCAATGTCCTGTGATGATCGTCTGTTCAACAGCAGATAAGAACATTCGGCGCCTGGAAATATTGCAGCGATTCTATTCCCAAGCTGAGTGAGCCGGTCTTCCATGCCAAGATTCGTATTCAAGACCTGAGATACTTCGTACAATGCCCACAGCTCGGCGCCAGATCGACGGATACTTTTTGTAGCGTTCGGGCTTAAAACACTCTGTTCTTCTCCATCCAATGACAGGATTGATTCATCCGAAATATCCTCCAGCGCGATGAAGGCATCCACCACATCCGGATCGAACTGAGTTCCTGCGCCTGCCAGGATGAATGATTTTGCTCGGGATACACTCCAGGCAGGCCGATAAGGCCTATCTGAAGTCAACGCATCATATACATCAGCGACAGAAAGTATTCGAGCGCCCAGCGGAATATTCTCTCCCGCCAGATTGTCCGGATAACCAGCGCCATCCCAGCGTTCGTGGTGATGACGCACCAGGCTCGCTACCGGCCAGGGGAATGGCACCTGCTCCAGTATAGCGGCGCCAATAGTAGTATGCCGTTTCATCTTTTCAAATTCGTCGATCGAAAGCGCGCTTGGCTTCAGCAGTACATAATCTGGAACACCCAGCTTGCCGATATCATGCAGAAGCGCTCCGGTTCTGATAGCTTCCAGCTCATCTCCGGCAACTTCCATCTTCTCAGCAATACTTACCGCGAAACGATGCACTCTTTGAATATGGGCATGCGTGCTCTGATCTTTTGCATCGATAGCCGTTGCAAGCGATCTAACGGTAGAGAGGTAAAGATCAGCGAGGGCTTTCTTTCCAAGCTCGAGAGCGATGATGTGCTGTTCTTTTTCTTCTGCCTTATCCGCGTACATTTTGAAGCTTTGGTAAAAGAAGCCGACAACCGGGATCATGAGCATTATAAACTCTAAATTCAGTTTGGCTACCTGTAGTACCATCGCTGATATTGCGGTTCCTGCCAGGCTGCTCGGCGCAGTCCACAAGAAGCTGCCTCGCCATAATTTCCATATAGACTGATTCGCACATAGCGCCATAGCGGAAGCGACCAGAACAGTGTTAATTAGGAAATAGATGGAAGTAGCAACAAAGAGCGCGACTATATAAGAGGTATTCGGGAGTGTGAGCTGCATTTCAGGAAATAGAAAATGATACACAAGCCCGGCTGCGGACGCGCTAAGCGCAATAGTAGATACATTGTGCAGAAGCTGAAACATCGGCTGCCTGCGCGGGTAGATAGAAGCGCTTAAGGAGGAGGCGATACCCGCAAGCAGGCAGGCATGCACTCCAGAAGACATGAGCGCTATAAATGTAATCATCGCGCCGAGTGAGACACTGCTCGATTTCTCAAACTGTGCCGATCGCGTCAAACGTACTTTTCGCGCACCAAATATTGCCGCCAGCGCAACGATACAAGTTGATATAAAGGGATTTACGGAGTGTTCAGATCTGAAATCCCGATGCAGTAAAACCATAGTACTCACAATTGCAGCGATTATCCATGTGGAGATCATAAAGATCCACGCTGAGGATTTATATTGTTTCATATACTGCAGCTCCAACTCTCAGGACGTTCCTGTTTCCATACAACAGTATGCAGCGAAAAATCTAAGGGGGAAAGACCCGGGGTAAACCAATTGATATGTTATCAAAAAATCAGGTTGATATCATAATATTGGTAGATTGACAGTATTTCTTTAGGACAAACCATTAATTTCATTATTTCGATCTCAATAATTAGTAAAAATTGTTAAAAATTCTATTAAGGAAACCTGGTAATTGTGCCGATAATTCAAATAATGACGCGTTCCTCAGCGTCAAATGAGTTGCCATCTCTTTTTTTTTGTTTCACCAGACGAACAAATTGGCGCTGTCGCAGCCAATTCTCAGTGCCTATCTCACAGCAACGGACACGGATATTTCCATAAGTTGACTGTATTTCGCGCTCACAGCGCGCTGCAAGGAGCACATACATGTATCCGGTATTCAAAAATAGTCACCGCTCCTCACCATCACTCTCACACAACGGAAGTGATTCGAGAAAACGTGCGTTCAGCATTTACTCCTCTCTTTTATTTTTTACCTTATTGCCATTAATGCAAGCCAGACCCGCCTCTGGATCGAATATAGAGAATGGGCAGGTTAATCTTAAAATTGCCCCTGTGTTATTGAAAAATATGCACAGTTCTGCTCGTACAGCACACTATAGGGTTATAGTCCAAACTGCTGTATCTAGCAACAACAACATGAGTATGAGAGACTGCATGGCAAACTCTCCTATTTCTACTCTCCCCCCGAACTCCTATTCTAAACTCAATGACAGCGGTACCTTTGTGGCATACCTTACATCAGATCAGATTAAGCAGCTGTCTTCAAAGGATGCTGTAACTTCTATCAGCATTGATGAAAAAGTGAATTCATGCCAGGACTACACCGTGCCTACAGTAGGCGCTGACCAGGCATGGGCGAAATATGCGGTTACAGGCAAAAAGATAGGAATTGCAATTCTGGATACCGGACTCGTGCTGCATTCAGATCTGTTCGCTGCGGGAGGCCGGGTCATTGCTTGGAACGACCTCGTCAATCACCGAGCAATGCCGTACGATGATAACGGTCATGGATCGCATGTTACAGGTATTGCCGCAGGAGATGGCTATACTTCGACACAATATCATTATAACACTTCTTTTAAGCTTATTGCCCCGCAGTCACAAATTATTGCAGTTAAAGTGCTGGATCGCAATGGAGCAGGAAACGTCAGTACCGTAGTAGCTGGAATTGACTGGTGTATAGTTAATAGAGTCGGCTTTAACATTCGAGTAATCAATTTAAGCCTTGGCCACCAGATCACCGAAAGCTACAGAACTGATCCCCTTTGCCTGGCCTGTGAACGAGCTTTGAAAGCCGGAATTGTTGTAGTATGCGCTGCTGGAAACATGGGCAGAAGTGTCCCTAGTGATCCGGACAGCCCAACCCAATACGGCACTATCATCTCTCCGGCAAACGATCCCGGGGTGATTACTGTTGGCGCACAGAACACGATGTCTACTCCATCAAAATCTGACGATACAGTCACCACGTATAGCAGCCGTGGCCCCAGCATGATCGATCTAGTTTTGAAGCCCGACATAATTGCTCCAGGAAACCATATCGTGAGCCTGGCAGCTGCGGGCAGCATGCTCTATACAAGCTATCCTGAAAACCAGGTAAGTCCTTATCAATATGGCGGAGTTGGTCCGGTTTCGTATTTTGATTTATCAGGGACCTCTATGGCAGCGCCTGTAGTCGCAGGCGCCGCAGCACTGATGATCCAGCAGGATCCCACGATTAGTCCAGCAGTCGTGAAAGCGCGAATGATGACTACGGCCATTAAAATGCCCGGCCAAAATCCTCTTTCTGTGGGAGCTGGCATGCTGAGTATTCCGGATGCACTTGTTTCGAAGATCGGCGCACCACTGGGAGCGGCGAGCCCCTTCACATTTCTTTCACCCGATGGATATGTCAACATAAACTTCTCTGCGCTTAAAGGAAATGTAATCTGGGGTAACAATATTATTTGGGGAGACAATTTAAAAGCCAGTCAGGCAATTTATGGTTCGGCAAAATGGTGG
>JBBRDM010000123.1:0-16905 GCA_038203935.1 Chthonomonadales bacterium | reverse complement strand
GAATTATCGTGATAGAAATATCCGACTGCACGGTTGGAATGATTGTAGATGATGTGACCGGCGTCGTCAATCTGAGTGAGAACAATGTGGAACCACCATCCAAGCTCGTAAGCAATTTAGAGTCAGATTATATCCGCGGGGTTGGCAAATCGGATGATCAGCTTGTTATCCTCCTGAACATGCAGAATGTGATTCGCATCGCACAGTAGAACCGCATTTCAACAAACGTCCAAGTGTTAAAATGATTTTCACTTGCCATATAATTTTGAGGCGCACCTTAACATGAACGAAGACATGAGTCAATTTCTGGGAGTTTTCCTGGATGAAGCGAATGAGCAGATGGAACTGCTTGAAACGAATATACTGCTCCTCGAACAGGAAGCATCTCAGGAGTTGCTGCAGGTTATTTTTCGTGCTGCTCACACTCTGAAAGGTTCTTCACGTGCTATGGGGTTCACTTCGATGGGCGAATTGACACATGCAATGGAAGATGTGTTCGATAAACTCCGAAATGATGAGCTAACGGTTAACCGAGAGCTGATCGATGCCCTTTTTGTAGGCCTCGATTCACTGAAAGCGATGCTTCTCGAAATATCGGCCAGCGGCAGCACCGAACTGGATACCAGCGTCGAAACGACCAGGCTGAGGAATGTGCTTAATGCTGAATCTGAAGATAAATCAGAAAACGCTGCAGCCGCCGCGTCGCCCGCAATCGAAGCTGTCTTACCGCAGACCGCAGCCGGCACCTTCACCAGCACCTCTAAATTATCAGAAACTGCTCGTGTTTCCGTGCATGATGCGCTGTCGAATGGATGCCGAGTTTATACTTTAAAGGTGAATATAGCTCAGGACTGCATGATGAAATCAGTTCGAGCGCTCATGGTTCTCCAGCAGCTCGAAAGCGTCGGTTCGATTCTCGCAACAACTCCGGATGAGGAGAAGCTTGAAAACGAAGAATTTGAACATGATTTCCAGGTGGTATTTGCAACTCAGGGATTAATCGATGCTGCCGTTGCCATTGGCAATCGCATTACCGAGGTGAGAGGCATAGAGTATATGCCGTGGCCAGAAGACGATGAAACAAGAGCCGCCGTGCGATCGGGTGAGCAGTCGAGGCCGGCAGCCGCTCCGCCCGCTGACGAGCGCGATAAAGAAGTGCAGGACCGACGTAATGTGAATTTGGGCGCTGCCGTGCGAGATACTCCGGCTGAGGATCCTGCTAAAGGAACCCAGGAAAAGAAGGCAGCGCCGCAGCCTTCGCATCCCGCCGCTCAGACAGTGCGCGTAGAGGTAACACGGCTGGATAAACTGCTGAATCTGGTCGGCGAACTCGTCATCGACCGGACTAGAATCGCTCAGCTGGGCACTCGTTTTGAGCAGGAATACGAATTCAACCCGCTTGTTGAGCATCTCAACGAGACTTCGAGCCATATTGGCAGAATTACCGATGAGCTTCAGGAAGAGATTATGAAGGCGCGTATGCTGCCTATTGATAATGTCTTCAACCGATTTCCACGCATGATTCGAGATTTAGCTCAGAAACTTGGTAAAGAGATCAACTTTGTTGTCGAAGGCAGGGAAACCGAACTGGATCGGTCTGTTATCGAGGTCATTGGGGATCCGCTGATTCATATGCTCCGCAACAGTGTGGATCATGGCGTGGAGATGCCTGATGAGCGAATAGCGGCCGGAAAATCTGCCATCGGAACAGTTTTGCTGAGAGCAAGTCACGAAGAAAATCACATCGTGATTGAGATCGTAGATGACGGCAAGGGAATTGATCCGGAAAAAATGCGTGCCAATGCCGTTAAAAAAGGCAGTATGACGCTGGAGGCAGCCAACCGGCTTACCGATAACGAAGCCATTCATCTTATCTTTGCTTCAGGATTTTCCACCGCGACTGAGGTCACTGATGTCTCTGGCAGAGGCGTTGGTATGGATATTGTAAAAAGCAATCTACAAAAACTCGGCGCGCACATCGAAATCAGCAGCAAGGTGGGACACGGAACTACATTCACAGTAAAGCTTCCGCTCACATTAGCCATAATTCGAGGACTCCTGGTTACTGTCAGCGGCTGTGTATACGCTCTGCCATTGGCATCTGTTGTGGAAACGATTAAAATTGAGGAGAGCGCTGTCCATCTCGTAAATCACCGTGAGGTGATTCTGCAGCGAGGTAAAACACTTCCACTGGTCAGACTGCGCAGCATATTTCAATTAGAAGCGCCAACCACGCCAGCGGAGCGCGCGATGGAGCGAATGGACCAGCGTAGCAGCAGCAAATCCAGCGGTTCCAGCTCAAGCATCAGTCCTTCGCAGGCAGATCTGGAAAAAATGGAATCGTTATTATCGATTGATTCTATGGAAAATGAATCCAAGCATCTATTTCTTGTAGTCGTGGGGCTGGCAGAAAAGCAAGTCGGCCTTGTGGTTGATTCGCTGCTATGCGAGCAGGAAGTAGTAATTAAGACGCTTGGTAAGTTTATTGGGGATATCAAAGGAATTTCCGGGGCAACCATTCTTGGAGATGGTCATGTCGCGCTTATAGTGGATGTGAATGGCTTAATCAGTATTGCATCCGAAGAGAAAGGGAAGTCATATGCCGCCTGAAGTGAAGTCTATTCACATAGATAGAAATGTGTTCCAGCAGACACTGGAAAAGAAGCTAGCAGATCTTCCTCCGCTGCCCACGGTGGTTATGCGCATTATGGAGACTGTAAACGATCCGGATACCTCTGCGGAATCACTGAATCAGCTGATATCCATGGATCCGGGACTGTCCACCAAAGTTCTCAGAATCGTAAATTCTGCCTACTACGGATTTCCTAAACGCGTAAGTACTATTACACACGCTGTAGTAATACTCGGCTTTAATACAGTGCGGAACCTGGTACTGGGAGTTTCTGCTTTTGGTCTGCTTACTCAAAAGAGTATGCCCTACGGCTTGAATAGAACACAGTTCTGGGAGCACTCCGTGGCGACTGCTGTCGGCAGCAGCGTACTTGCAAAGAAGCGATTGGCGAAGGTACGCAATGCAGCGGAAGAAGCATTTATCGGGGGGCTGCTGCACGATATCGGCTCGCTCTTCCTGGATAGCTATTTTCCAGTGCAATACGCGGTAGCCATGGCGTTTGCATCGCGGGAATCCAAATCATCACTGGAAGCCGAACAGATGGTGCTCGGGATCGACCATATGACAGTCGGGCGGAAAATTGCCGAGTATTGGAATTTCCCACCGCATCTCGTTGCAATGATGGGCTCGCACCACGATCCGAACCAGCAGCCGGATAACTTCGATCTTGCAGCTATAGTGCATGCTGCTGATTGCCTGGCCTGGGAATGCGGACATGGATCTTCTTCACATACCCATGGCGAAGAAATGATGCCAGAAGTGGTGGAATGGCTAAACTTCGATGAAGAAGCAATGGATTGGGCTCGACGAGAGCTGGAAATGCAGTACAAAGCCTGCTCAAGTATGCTTCAAATAGCCATGGAAGGCTAATCTAACACTTCAGATACGGGAGCAGCACCTCTGTTCAGCTTCCGTATCTGAATTTCCATCGCTATTGTAAACTCCGAATAAATCCCTCCATGGATTGAAGTGCCCTTTCTCCTTTTAATTTCGCCCTTTCTCGCTTATCCCTGACTGTCGGACCGGCAAGTTCAGGCACAATGCCCCAATTCGAGTTCATCGGCGAAAAATGCTTTGGGTTTGTCTCAACCAGGTAGCTGCAAAGTGAACCGAGAACCGTTTCCCTCGGTGGAGTTACGGGCGGCAGGCCACTCAATCCTCTGCTGGCATTCAGTCCGGATAAAAGTCCGATCGCTGCCGATTCGAGATACCCTTCCACTCCTGTCATCTGTCCGGCCAGATAGATTCCCGGATGATTACGAAGCTGGCAGCTCGAATCCAGTATAAGCGGCGCATTTACATAGGTATTCCGATGCATGACTCCATATCGAATGATCTCCGCATTTTCCAGTCCCGGTATCATCCGGAGAATGCGTTTCTGTTCGCCCCATTTCATGCGAGTCTGAAAGCCCACCAGCCCCCACAGAGTCCCCTCTTTATTTTCCTGGCGCAGCTGCACCACAGCCCAGGGACGTCTTCCTGTTCGCGGATCTTCCAGGCCCACCGGTTTCATCGCTCCAAATGCAAGGGTTTTAGGGCCTCTGCGGGCCAGTTCCTCTAAAGGTACGCACATTTCAAAAAAAACCATCTTGGCCGCAGCATCCGAATCTTCAAAGTTGTGGGCAGGCGCCAGTTCTGCTTCTGTAACTGCTTTCCAGAACTCCAGATACTCTTCTTTGTTCATAGGGCAGTTCAGATAGTCCGCATTTTCTTCCACTGTTCCTCCGCATCCCAGTGGTTCTTCCATATCAGATTCCTCTGCAGTGGCAGATATCGATTCAGGGTTGGTCTTACCAGCATTGCCAGCCCCTTTGCCGCGGCGCGAAGCGCGAAAAACTTTTGATAGATCAAGACTTTCGTATAACACCGTGGGAGCAACTGCATCGTAGAACGACAGCGAGTTCACGCCAGTTAAAATTGAGAGTTGATTCGCAAAAGTTTCTGTTGTCAGCGGGCCTGTCGCGATTATTAAGGGCCGGTCTTCTGGAATCGTGGTGACTTCCTCTCGTTTGATCGTTATACGAGGATGTGTTTCCAGCGCAGCTGTCACCTCACGCGCAAATGGCTCTCTGTCTACCGCTAGCGCTTCGCCTGCAGGAACGCTGTTTCTGGATGCGATTGGGAGAATCAGCGATCCCAATTGCCGCATCTCTTCCTTAAGAACGCCGCTCGCGTTGGTGAGTAGATTGGATTTGAACGAGTTAGAACAGACCAGTTCCGCTAAATCCGAGGTTCTATGTACAGGTGTATTTTTCAACGGCCTCATCTCATAAAGCACTACTTCGGCTCCCCGCTCTGCCGCAGCCCATGCGGCTTCTACGCCTGCGAATCCCCCACCAATGATCGTTACTCTGTTACCGCCCATAATTCTGCCATCCTGTCTCAAGAATTCTTTAGGCATGATACCTTATTCAGCTCAACTCGCTTCGTTATCGCGTGTTTAAATGAGAAGCAGTGGTGGAAATCATTAAGGGTCTTAAATGATAGACATGAATCTCCATAGGACCGAATTAAAAAAATATTACCATGGGACTATGTTAGCTGCCCATATTAATTCATGCCACCCTTCGAAAGGAGCAGCCGATAATCAGCAGGAAATAATACTTGCGATCACGAACACAGGAATTACATCTAGAGGAGTTCGAAAGGATTTAATTATGCCTGAAGTTGGAGATGCTGCACCTGAGTTTGAACTGGAAGACCAGAATGGAAATGTGGTTTCATTATCAAAATTGAAGGGGAAGACCGTAGTACTGTTTTTCTATCCTAAAGCAAATACACCGGGATGTACAGTGGAAGCGTGCTCATTTCGTAATCGCATTACGGATTACGACACTGATAAATATGTAATTCTTGGCATCAGTCCGGATGTCGTGAAAAAGCAGAAAAAATTTGCTGATAAATTTGAACTTCCCTATCCACTTCTAGCGGATGCCGACCATGCCGTAGCAGAGGCATATGGTGTCTGGGCAGAGAAATCGATGTACGGTAAGAAATATATGGGTATTGAACGAACGACTTTTGTAATATCTCCTGAGGGTAAACTTGCACACGTCTTCCGAAAAGTTCAGGTCAAGGAGCATGCTTCTGAAGTTCTGGAGCAGCTAAAGGCTCTCAATGCCTGATAGAATATTAAATACTGAGCCGACAAAAAAATACGATTTAGTAACATTTGGCGAGAGTATGATTCGACTTACTCCACCTGGGAATTCGAGGCTGGAAGAGTCAGTTTCACTGGATGTGCGTATCGGCGGCTCAGAATCCAATACGGCGGTAGCATTTGCGCGATTAGGGGGGAAAGCAGCATGGTGGAGCAAACTCCCTGATAATCCCCTGGGCCGACGCATCGAAAATGAGATCAGGCGCTGGGGTGTCGATGTAAATTCCACCGTTTGGGATAATTCCCCAGAATCAAGAGCTGGACTCTATTTCCTAGATTATGGACATGCACCTCGGGGAATTGATGTCGTTTACGATCGTACCTGTTCCTCCGCCAGCAAAATGCGTCCTCAGGATGTCGATACCAATGCGATCAAAAATTCCCGCATACTTCACCTCACCGGAATTACTCCTGCTCTGAGTGCTGCCTGTGCAGAGTGTGTCGAATTTGCAGTTGAGACTGCGAGTGATTCGAATGTTCTTATCTCACTGGATATCAACTATCGCTCTAAACTGTGGACGTTAGAACTAGCCAGAAATACGATCGAGCCAATGCTGCCTAAAGTACATCTGCTTATCTGTTCGCTGGATGATGCAGTCGCAATATTCGCTGCACCTGCAAATGGCAAGGATGCTGCCGCATTTTTTGAGGACAGATATGGTATAGGATCCGTAGTAATCACCTGTGGCAGCGAAGGAGCATTCGCACGAAGTTTAGAGGGTGGTTATTCAGTAAGTCCACTTATTTTAGGACAAGTGGCAGATCGAGTTGGAGCCGGCGATGCTTTTGATGCTGGAGTGATATGGGGATATCTTCAGGAGGATATGCAGCTCGGTATGAACTATGGTATTGCCATGTCGGCCCTAAAGCATACAATTCCGGGCGATCTAATGATTGCTTCTAAAACCGAAGTAGATAATTTAGTACTGGGGCTTTCTCGATCGATAAATCGTTAGAGGAATATCATTAGCAACAATAATTTCCGCAGATGCTTTTTACAATGCAGCAGTTCTGGAGCGTCTACAATCAGCGATCTGTCCATGCACCAGTCGAGTAAGACTAAAACTACAATATCTGATTTAACTTACATCATCGTAGTGGCAGACCTGGTTTCGTCCATTGCGTTTGGAAGCGTAGAGCGCTTTATCTGCGAGCAGGACGAGTTCAGCTCTAGATTTCACATCGGCTTTAAGCGATGCCACTCCGATACTGCTGGTAACGCTTCTCAGCGGCCACTGTGCGGAATCGATAGCAATCCTGAATCTTTCCGCCATTATCAGCGCCCCCTCTTTTGCTGTGTTCGGCAGAATGATTACAAACTCCTCGCCGCCGTATCTCGCTACAAAATCGGAATTTCGCGCATTTTCAAGAAGCAGGCTGGCAACCAGCTGGAGCATTTCATCTCCTGCGGGATGACCAAAAGAGTCGTTATAAGCTTTAAAGTGATCTATATCCATTAGCAGTAAAGAGAGGGGCGTTTTATATCTTGCGGCCCTTTGATACTCTACCTCAAGCCGCTCCTGGAAAGCCCTCTGATTTTTTAGTGAAGTGAGACCATCGGTAGTTGCCATTGCCTCCAGCTTACGATTGACTTCCTCAAGTTCTGCCTTCTGACGTTCCAGCCGGGAACTATATTCACTGATTAACTCGATATGAGTGCGCATCTGCTCCAAAAACCATTTGCGTTCCGTAATCTCCTGGCAAATACCGACAATCTTTTCGGGTGTGCCGTGGCTGGTTCTCTGGAGAACAATACAACGCGTGTGAAACCATATCCATGCGCCTTGAGCATTCTTCAGTCGATATTCGACTTCAACCACTTGATGTTCTTCTGCCGTTTGAAGTTTCTCAAATAAAACATTGACCAGGGGCAATTCCTCGGGGTGCGTCAGGCCAGTAGGAATTCCAAAGTTTTGAGTAATATCCGCATCTGGTTCATATCCCAAAACATGCAGGAAACTGCGATTTATCAGTACATAGTTATCGGATGTGAGATCATAAACGTAGATTATATCCGGATATATTTCCACTATATGCTCAAACAGCTGATAATACTGGCTCTGCTCGTTTTCTGCGTGCTGCTGATCTAAAAGCTGAGTTCGAAGATTGTGAATGGCGGAGATCAGGTCGTGCGTACCTGTATCGTTAAAATGGTCAAAAACAGGGATCTGAGAAGAATCAGCCCCTGGTGATGATTCTTCTGGAGTATCCGTAATGCAGGTTTGATTATCACTGGAAAAATTCTGCATAGATTCTAACCATAACCAAGCGTTCATCTCGCTGCATGACGAGGTCATTGATTTAGTTTAAACGAGACTCATTATAACCTAACATGCGAATTTTTACAGTATTTACTAAATCATTTTTTTGAATTAATTGAAGCGATCACCTACTTCGACAATATTAGCATATCACGTTACGCAGCCAATCAGTTCAGTAAAATTATGTGAATATTTTTCGGAATGCTGTCGCATGCATGGTAGCACAGATTACTTAGGCAGGTTCAAAGATTTATGTGTTCAGACGATGAATTTGAAAATACATTCGTTGCTATGAATTTCTGATAACGCTTCTAAAAGCTATGAATAGTTTGCCCCATGATAAACTGCTCGCCTGCGTAGCATCAGATAGTATTAGGAACACAGCCTCACCTACTTAAACTCATTATTGAGAATAGTCAGGTGAGGCTGTCCTTTAAAATATTCATTTTTACAGGATTTTTGTTAAGCCGCCAAAATCTTCAACTTAATTAAAAATTCTGTTCAGGCTGCCACTGATTCTGATTCCAGTGAATCTTCCTCAACCCGGCGGAACCTTCGCTTATATTCGATGATTTTACTGCCCACAGGCAGTTCGTCGGAGAGGTGCACTTCGATAAGCGCGCCATTATCTACATCTAAATAAAGGCCGGGCTGAACGAGTTCTCCGGAAGTGTATTCACGTTCGGAAGAAACGAGGCTATTTTTCATGTTGAACTACTCCTTGCTGCGGTGCTGCCTGCCTTGAGAACCGATAACTAACCAACATTTTCAAAAAAATCAGCTAAAGCCAACTTCACAAACATTATATCATATTATCGGCGAATTATCACATAATCATTAATTATATGCGATTACTGCCACTATTGATTTCTGTATCATATATATCACTATACTCGAAATATATTTTATAAGTTTCATCAACACTTTAACTCAATCTATTTCGTCATAATAATTGTTGTAGTATAATTAGAATTATTGGATATCACCCTGAGTGATCTTTTTTCAAGGAGAGCTTGTTATGGTTGCATCCCCTGCCGATGTGCAGCAAAGTTTGAAGGCTATATGCCCTCGCAGAAATCTATTCGATGCCGTTCAGACAGTTGGACATGCTGTCTCCGGCAGAAACCCGCTTCCCATTCTCAGCCATATTCTGCTTCAATCGGAAGAAGGCGGTCTACGGCTCATCGCAACAGATCTAGAACTGGGGATATCCTGCCGAATCCCTGCACAAATCGAAGAGAATGGAGTTTTAACCGCTCCTTCGAAAACGCTGGCAGAAGTGCTCGCAAACCTCCCGGAAAAGAGTGACATCGCGATCTCTGTAGATAGAAGCCACACGCTTCATGTACACTCCGACCGGTCAGATTATAAAATTTTAGGTTTGCCCGCAGAAGATTATCCCAGACTCCCTGAGATCAAGCAGACATGCACTTTTGCTATCTCGCAAGCCGCCTTAAAAGAGATGATCCGTCTCACAATTTTTGCAGTTTCAGTCGATGAAGCGCGTGCAATTCTCACAGGGGTGCTCATGTCGTTCGAAGGGAATCGCCTCACGTGTGTTGCAACGGATACACATAGATTAGCCGTCAAATCCGCCCAGGTGACATCCGGCGAAGGCGCACAAAATGCGATTGTACCGGCAAGGGCGATGAATGAGCTGCTCCGATTACTCCAGGATTCAGAAACTGAAGTCCAGGTTACTCTTTCTGAAAATCAAATCTGTTTTGCTTTCCCGGGCGATGACAATCTGCAGTTGATATCACGACTTATCGAAGGTCAGTTCCCCAATTATGCCCGAGTGATTCCAGCATCACATGATAAGAAAATCACCATACCTGTTGAACCACTCCTGCGCGCCGCGCGCCGAGCGGCAATTGTAGCCCGAGATAACTCGCATAGAATTGTTATACGCACGGAATCGGAACGGCTGGTGATGACGGCTGAAAGCCGAACTGTGGGAAATGCGCATGAAGAGATAGAAGTCATCTCCGAGGGTGAATCGATAGCGATTGCCTTCAACTCAAAATACCTTCTGGATGTCTTGAGCGTTCTCGACTGTGAAGGGCTCGATTTAGAACTCACTGAACCGTTGAAGCCCGGGGTGGTACGTCCCATTCCAAATCGCACCAGCGAATCTCCGGAAGACGCCGTGGCAGATTCGGATTACCTCTGTGTTCTCATGCCCATGCAAATAGTTTAAAATTAGTCACGAGTTCAGATTTCATTCTGGCGGAGCTGGAATGAAATCTGGGCAATTTGGAGTATGCCGTTGCGTCTTCTATTCTCCCCTGCACCTCGACCCATTTTTCCCTACATAAATCTATTTTTTATTCTATTTGTGTGGTTCTCTTTGTCTCCCACCTACGCTCAGCAGGCATCAGAATCGCAGAATATGAATCGCGGTCCCCTCTGTATTCGAAATGCCGGCCCATTTAATATCCTCTTTCTGCAGTTCAGCCCAGAATCGCCTGATATACTTCCCGTAAGGAAACAAAGATTTGGCCTTCAGATCGATATTATAAATAATCTGCTCGCACCCGCGCAAAGTTCATCTTCCGTTCTGGAAGATAACGAATATCAGCGAATAACTTTTTCCTGGAAGAAGAGTCTCACGCAGAATTCCGAAGCTGCCGTATTTGTCCCAGTGTTATGGAGAAATGGCGGCATTCTGGATGGAATTCTCTCCTCCTGGCACAGTCTATTTGGGATATCTGGCAATGCTGAGGACGATCCTGCCGGAAGGGATTCGCACCCCAAATACTCCAGTGTGTTGAAAATTATAGATTCCAATGGGCACGTATTGGCGAACCAGGGAAATGGATTCGGTTTTGGCGACATCTCGGTTACTTACAAACAGAGCATGCTATCGCAGAATACTCGTTCAGGGCTATCCTGGCGCGCTGGTTTAAAGCTGCCTACAGGAAACCCTGCGCTGCTGCTTGGCAGCGGCGGTTTCGATATCGGCGTTTCGCTCGATGGAAAATATGCATTCGGCAAAGATATCACCCTTTATGGAAATCTTGGTCTGGTGTCCCAGGGATCTGCGAGACGAGTTCCTGATCCGGAGAAAGGGATGCTTCAGGGACTTTTAGCCATGGAGTATCATCCGAATAGCCGCGACAGCTACGTATTTCAGATAGACTCCAACAGCCAGCCGGTGCGTACAGGCAACGCATTTGCGGATCGTACTCCTGTCACAGCCACTTTCGGATACCGCAGAAAAATTTGCCGCAGTGCAGTCTGCTATGCCTCTTTTTCGGAAAATGGGGACTACCACAACTATTCGATTCCCGCGCTCGGCAATATCGGCCCGGACTTCACTATTTCGACTGGTATAGAGTGGCGGAGATAGCGATGAAATCATCAACACAACTTATCAAAGAACTGGTAGCACTCAAAGGGCCGCCTGGCGAAGAAAAGTCTGTTCGTGACTGGCTGAAGCGCGAAGTGGACGCACTTTCGCTTAAACACACCACGGATTCGAAAGGAAATCTTCTCGTAGACCTTTCTGCGCCGAATCAGAAAAAGCGAACAGGCCCCAGGATTGTTGTGACAGCCCACATGGATGAGATCGCCTTGATCGTTACCCGAATAGATGATGATGGTAAAGTACGAGTTGCCGCAAGCGGAGGGTCTTATCCCTGGAAATGGGGTGAAGGCCCTGTAGAAATTCTAACAAGAATGGGTTCGATTACCGGCATCCTCTCCTTTGGCAGCATCCATACCGATTCAGAAATCAGCGTTGCCGAGCAGGCCCGTAAAGGACCGCTCCTCTGGAAGCAGGCGTATATATTTACTGGAAAATCTGCAAGCCTGCTCGAAGCGGAGGGAGTCCGTCCCGGGCTTAGATGTGTTCTCAGCAGCTCTAGAAGGATAGTCACCGAATTTGGCGACTTCCTTTCCTCATTCTTTATTGATGACAGAGCGGATCTGGCAGTATGGCTGATCGCGATGGAAAAGCTGAGCCAATCGCCGCTTACTTCTGGAGCCTCGCTCCTCTTCGCAGCGACTGCTTCCGAAGAGGTCGGCGGTGAGGGAGCGTTGTTCCTTCTGCGGGAACATCCAAGTGATATCTGCATAGCTCTGGAAATCGGGCCGCGAACTCCGGATGCCTATTTTCCTATCGATGCCGGTCCTACGATTTGGGTACGGGATGGTTACGCTGCAATGGAAGCGCTGGATGGAGAGATTCTGGAAGATTGCTGTAAGGAGACGGGATTAACGCCGCATTGGCAGTATCTTTCCCGCGGCGGAAGTGATGCTTCCTGTGCGGCTTCCAGAGGACTGACAGCGAGGCCTGTGACACTAGGGCTGCCGGTGGAAAACTCACATGGATATGAGATTATGCATAAAGACGCCCCGGATGCAATGGTGCGATTGCTGATCGCTTACATCCAAAAATCTGCTGAAATTATAAGCAGTTAACCGTTTAATCGGCTCAAATAGCTCGATATCGCATCTTTTTTGCGACTTGAGAGATAATTTATAGAAATTCCTGCATAATGTGTTGAAATACACACTGGTATCCAGTATAATATTTTCAAGCACTTAGCTGCAGCTACTCCTCCGGCAATAACGGCATCCAGACCCAGCGAAGGGTTTGCCGACAAAGAGAGAGCCGACATAAATTCCTACGGAATGAGGGAACAGGGTGATTAGTGATTTGCAGCACCATTTTCTCCCCAGCCACCTGAAATTTACAGACATGGCAGATCGGGAGATTGTAGACAGAGCACAACTCGGAGACGAATCCGCTTCCGAATATCTCCTCTACAAATATCGTAACCTCGTGCGCACTAAAGTCAAGTCGTACTTTCTGGTAGGCGCTGAAAAGGAAGACCTTCTGCAGGTCGGAATGATCGGTCTCTGGCAGGCTATTGTAGACTTCCGGTGCGACAAGGCCATATCATTCCCGGCGTTTGCCAAGGTCTGTATACAGCGGCATATCATTACCGCTATAAAGACCGCCACCCGGCATAAACAGATGCCGCTAAATACTTCGCTCTCTCTCGAAAGCCCCTCTGAAGATTCCGGCCCAGACTGGAATCTCTCCGATATAATTCCCGCCACAGAAACACTTGATCCGGAAGATCTAGTAATTCAAGGTGAAGATACCAAAGTCCTCCACGAAATGCTTCAGCAAGTGTTATCAGAGTTTGAATGGAATGTACTTGCAGGCTATCAAATCGGTAAATCCTACCGCGAGATCGCCGCAGAACTGCACTGCAAAACTAAGTCTGTTGATAACGCACTTGCACGTATTAAAAGAAAAGTATCGACTGTTCCTCTGGGACTGGCAAATTTGAGCGAACTACTGGTAAATTCTTTAATGAGATAGATCTCATCAATTAGGATAATTTAAGATAAAACAACAGAGAGTTTACATCAGTAGGCTCTCTTGTTCTTTACAAACTATTTTCAAATCCCGAACAGGAGTTATCAACTACATGCCTACTCAAACTGCTGCAGACATGGCTCTCAGCAATATCGAATGTAATATCGCCGCGAAACACGTTCTTCAGCATCCCTTTTATCAAGCATGGAACGCAGGAACTCTTACTATGGATGCCCTTCAAGATTACGCGTCGCAATACTATCAGCATGTTGCCGCATTCCCTGCTTATCTTTCTGCGGTGCACTCGAATACCTCCGATCTTTCTGCCAGACGAACGATATTGCAAAACTTGATGGATGAAGAGGCAGGGTCACCGAACCATCCCGAATTGTGGTTGCAGTTCGCAGAGGGACTTGGGTTATCCCGAGATGAAGTCGAGAAGGCTGCTATTCAATCGGAAACTCAGACTCTTGTAGACACATTCCAGAATATCTGCCGCAATCAGCCATTTACGGACGGAGTCGCTGCGCTCTACGCTTATGAGAGCCAGATACCAGAAGTGTCCGCCTCGAAGATTGATGGCTTGAAGAAACACTATTCTATTAAAAACCCCGATACGCTTGCCTATTTCCAGGTGCATATCGCCGCGGATGAAGTGCATCGCACAGAAGAGAAAATGCTGCTCACTCAGCATATCAACTCTGAGGCTCTCGCGAAAAGCGCATCAGATGCTTCGGAACAGGCGCTGAACGCCGTTTGGAATCTATTATCGGGTGTCTGCCAACGTCATGGAATAGTTTGCTAATTTTCCATTTTAATCTGCCATCCTTCCATCCGGATGGCAGATTAAGATTGAGAACCGTAATTACACATTAACGTCGATAGAGATTTAACGCCATGTCAGACAAATTTAGAAACAATGAGCCGCCACGTGATGAACAAGTAATAGAAGAATTTTTCGAAGAGCAGCCCCGTGCGAGTGAACTCCGCCAGATTCGTGAAGCTCTTCAGGAACGACGCCTTCTCCTTCGCAATGACTACGATACCTCGAACGATCCAAAATACCGTGCCAGTCTCCACTCCAAGTTGAAAGAGCTATCGATCCAGATTGCCGCTGTTCGTGAGGAGGAGGCGATTTCCAGTTTTGTCGAAGGCACCATTCGCGCAACTCTCTCCAAGCCCCCCTCCATATTAGACTATCTCACCGCCGAAGAACGAGAGTTCCTGGAAGATGAATTTTAGATTTAACTCACTCCACTAATCTCACCTTGCCTGCATGCGAGTATGTTTTACCACGAAGAAATGATATTCTTCGCTGGCTGTGAGATGAGCTTAAAATACTGTGAACCCTTTCCCCAGTTAATGTCCCTAACAGTGTGATGCAGGCTTTTGATATAAGTCTGAAAAGTGCAGGAGAGCAGTGTGAGAGAGACCGATCAACTGGCAGAACGCATGAAACGGGGCGATAGGCGGGCCTTCGAGGAGTTTGTCGATTCCTACGGCGCCAGGCTGCATCGGCTAGTGCTTCGCAGTATTCCGAACGGATCGGATGCGGAGGATGTCACTCAGGAGATCTTCATGGACATCTATCGCAGTATCGGCAGCTTTCGCGGGGAGTCGGCGCTGAATACCTGGGTCTATAAAATCCCACTCCATCACTGCTATCGGCATGGCAAGCGACGGCCAGCCGAATGTGATGACCTCGATTCTAAGATTGATCTGGCGAGTGAGGATTGGCGCACTAACCCGGAGATATCGGCTGACAAGAGTGAGCTGTCTCAGAAAGTTCATACCGCGATGGGAAAACTGCCCGACCTTCAGAGAGATGTGGTGATGCTTCACGAGATGCATGGTCTGACCTACCAGGAGTGCGCGGAGACGCTCAACATCCCGGTAGGCACCGTGAAATCCAGACTTTCGAATGCATTTCGGCATCTTCGGGTTAGTCTCGGCGGTTATGTTCAGGGTGATAGTCCCGCGCTGCCTAAAGAAAAGCTGAGGGAGTCCACCCTATGAAAACCAGATTAAACACCACACAGGGTAACTCATCCAACTGCACTGCTTTCCAGAATTCTCTAAAAGCCTATCATGATGACGAACTGCCTGTGATAGAACGGCTTTCGATCCGCCTGCATCTGTTCAAATGTCCCGCTTGCAGAGAGGAAATCGAACTGATGGAAAAGATCACGAATGATTTACGTACGGCAGATTCCGCCATTTTAGAACCCGGCCTACGCAGTAGACTGCTGGATGGAATTCCAGCGAGTGCAGCTACCGATGAATCTGAGAAAAAGCGATTCCGTTTCCGCCGCCCGAATCTAGAGCAGTGGAAAAAAAAGCCGCGAATAGTCTGGGCTACAGCTGCGATAGCCTGTATTCTCCTATTCGTCTTCCAAGTTACACCAAAGTTGATAGATCGACAGCAAGATTACTCATTGTCTCATTCGCTTTCGAGCTCACCAGGAACCCCAGTGCCCGAAGTCGATTCTTCTTCTGAGGCAAATACGAGTGCCAGCATTGTTGGAAATCCAACGATTGTACCAATGAGCAGAACTCCCGCCCCCGGAGATATGGAAACATCTAAAATCAAACAAAGAACAGATATAGCCACAAAAGCGGATCGTAAATCTTTTGATACTAATAGCCCAGAGGTTAGCCCAAATTATTTTGCATCCGGCAGTGCAGCTGGCAAAATGATGGCCGGACGTGTGCCTGGCGGAATGCCTGCTCCTAAAACATCAAGCGAAGCCTTTAATCCTACGTCGCGTGCAGCTCCCCAACGCCAGGTCCATCGGGAGGCTTCTCTCATATTGGAAGTGGACAAACTCGAAGAGATTAGCGGCTCTATCGAAGATATGGTGAAGGCAACCGGCGGATATATCGCCACGAACGATCTCACATCGTCGGATGACGGCACCAAATCGGCTTCGCTGGTCGCCAAGGTTCCGGTGGATCAGTTCGATGAGACCATGGGGAAACTTTCGAAACTAGGCTCCATTAAGGCGAAGAGCGTGAACGGAGAAGATCTGACCGAAAAGATCAGCGATTCTCATCAGGAAGAGAAATCACTCAATCAGCAGATCGAGGAGGCCAAACAGAGGCTAGCTCATCTGAAGGGAAATGGCGCACGTCGTGATGAGGCCGAGAATATCCGTGACCTTCGCGTTCAGGAGGCACAGGCGGAAGGCCGGCTGGAGCTGCTGAAGAAGATGGCGAGATTATCTACCATCTCCATAGAACTGCATGAGAAATCCAAAACGCAGGCAGCCCCGCAGCAGAGTGGATTCGTCACCGATATGAAGTAAAACGCCTCCGCTGCGCTGCAGTCCTTCATTCAGGCAGCGAAACTTCCAATCATGCTCATAATCTGGCTGGCTGCGTATGCCCCCATCTGGATTGTTCTTGTCGTAACGTATAAATACATAGTGAGGACATAAGGCTGTACGCTCAACCCCAACCCTTCTCCCTGATTCCCTCGTGCCTTGGAGGGAGAAGGGAGAAGTATTGATACGTTACA
>JBBRDM010000122.1:0-16923 GCA_038203935.1 Chthonomonadales bacterium | reverse complement strand
GTAAAAGTGCCCCAGCCTTCTGCAGCAGTGAAAGCAGCTTTAAATCTATTTGAATTCAGGTTCGGGCTAAATCCCATATGGCCTTTTGGTCCGTGATACTCATAGCCGCACGCACCTAAAAATACACCATAGCTGGCCATTGCCCGGGAGTAGTGGTCACCGCACTCCACTTCATTCCACGGATTTCGCTTAGAGGCGTGGTATCGGTCATGAATAGCCCGGATTACTGCCAGACCCTCTGTTACGAGGCCTTCGCGAATCATATGACCAGCCGCCTGATGTTCGAATCCCGTCATACACTCGTTCAAATAGTAGTCAAAACCCCCACTGGCTCGTTTCGAATCACCGCGAGGCCAGGAACACATCAGCAGCCCGGCCTCTCCTGCCATCGCATACCATCGGCCCGGCTTGTGGGTCTCCCGATACTTACCGACATCCAGCATAAAGTTGTATTTGAACAAGGATGCTAGCGCGGTTCGCACATGATTCTGAGGAAGCACACCAGTCAGCCCTACCTGCTTCGCCCAGCTGTCACCGAATACCTGATCGATCTGGCAGCCATCGTAGGATCCTACCGAATTCTTTTTACCTTTTTCACCGATCTGCATAAAATATTCGCCATTAAAAAGCTGCGAATCGATTGCTTTCATTCCACGATCCGCAACAGCTCTGCATCTGGCTGCAAACTCTGTGTCCTTCATTTCTATCGCCATGGCTTCTCCTGCACGGAGAGCGGCCACATAGAGTGAACTCAGCCAGGATATTTTGCCGAACCACTGTTGGTCTAGCGTGTTCATTTGCCCTCCTTCCAGCATGCCGTCATCATTGCCATCCAGATGAAAGAGAGGAGCATATGCCCCACGAATTCGCGGCCAGTTTCGCTTCAGAAAAGAGTTGTCGGCACACATCTGATGTTCCCGATAAGCACGCAGGAGAGTCCCGGTCTGACCGTCCACGGCCATTGACTGATCGAACTCCGCCCTGAAGCCGATCACGCCTGTATCTGGATGATAGGCCAGCCCAAAATCTACCCGCTCTCGAATATCTCTTTCTAACTCTGGGAACAGCCGCCCCATTGCCTGGGCGTAGTGCCACACATGCGCACAGGTTCCCGCGCAGCAGCCTACTCCTTCCCAGGCGTAAAATCGGCCATTAGCGAATCGGTAACAGGCGGAAGTCGCCAGCGTGGAGATGTTAAGCAGTGTTCTATCTAGAAACCAGTGGGGAAGGCTGGAATCGTACCAGGTGTCGCGCCACAATCTCGTCTGGCCTATGAGCCTGTCGAAATTATCGAAAACATACTGCGCCACTTCCTGGGCGGAGTGAAACTTGATAGTATAGTGCCTCCCTACCCTGCCCAGTCCATCAATAGAAAGATTGGGAAAGTGCCACGACAGCACAAAAGTGACCGTCTGCTCTTCGCCCGGTTTTAGATGCATCTTCCGGCCTATGGATCCAACGAGCAAATCGCTGACTGGCCTTTCAGCGCTTGTTCTGTTGCGCGCGCTAAAACCAGCTTTTTCACTGTTGGCAACTGCATGCTCCGCGGGATTACCTAATAGCGAGAGGGCAAGCGTACCGAAATCTGGCAGATCTTCCATCCGTCCACTTTCGGCTGGATGATCTGAAAATGTGATTTTGCCGACGCCGATATTGCCCCAACCGCCAGTATCATTATCTACTATTTCAAGCTCAGCAGTTTTGCCGCGAAGAGCGCGAACATCGAGCATTTTGAGTTTCATGTGATTGTTGTCGGAGCCGGTAATTGAGCGCAGCACTTGCCCATCAACGACAACATTCACACAAGTCTTTCCGATATGCGCACCACCGCCGACCCACAGAACAATGTAATCGCGTTCTATTTTGAACGGCGAACTGGTTAGCTTTCCAGTTCCGGCATCACGTGCCTCTACTTTGCTTCCAGGAGCGGAAGCGTGTGAGTTCACCATGCGGTCTCCATCCCCGCCCAGGTCACCCTGATAATCCAATGCTTCTGAACGATGGATCGGCCGGGATCCAAATGCCATACCTTCCACGTTCCAGCCAATATAGCTGTCTTTGTTCCAGTCTTCGAACAGCATATCAGGCTGAGCAGCTTGAACGGGAACTGCCTGTTTTTTCGCACTGCAAACCAGAGCGCTTAATCCCCTGCCGAGTACGATACGATTTTGCCGAGTTCCTATCTGTCCGGGGCTGAACATCAATACTGCGTTCTGCAGCCACCCTGCAAGCGTGATTTCCACAGGCTCAGTACCTGTATTTTTTATCGTATATTGAAGCACGGTAGCCGGAAGGCTGGAATCGTCTGCATTCAAAGGAATGAATGGTGAGAATGCCTCCAGGGTAATCGAGACCGGAGCAGAGGGATCTTTGTACGCCACCGTACCGATAGGATACTGGCCGGAAAATCTTATATCACGAAAGCCTGAATGATCGAGGCTGCGAGTATGCTTTTTGCCGCCCGAGATAATCTCGAGCGCGAAACCCTGATCGAGTGGTGAATTCGGAGTTGGCGGATGTGCATACCCCGCATCTCCGGTACCGTTTGGAATATTGAAAAGATCCCAATGCCATAGCTTGCCGTCGCCGCCCAGGTAAAGCTGGCCCGCCCCGATTCCACCCACAGGCATTCCTATCTTATCTAAATCTTTTCCTCGATAGACAGTTGGCTTGCCTCGTTCTGTCAAAGATTTTATCCAGGCTGCGTCGAGTTTCTTATCCACAGGAATCTTGTGATCATCATTAAAAGGGCCAGCCATTATTGGCATACTGGAAGTCATAAGAGCAAGCGGAGTTAGTCCCGCTGCGCGAAGAAAATCCCGTCGTGCAATTCCATTTTCAGAATGGCAGCCGCAATCTGCTCCGCATTCTTGCTGCTTACTATTGTCCATTACTGCTCCAATATTATCAAATATAAATTTTGTGGTTATAATTTAGTGATCAAATTCGTATATTCCTTGTTTATAGCCCTTCCTGATGCACCTGCTGTCCTTTTAACTTCGCCTACAATGCAGAATAATTGATCATTACAGCAGGTACAATACCCTCTTTTTAATGAACCATTTCCTCACCAGTATTCGTCGAATGAGAGGAAGTACGATTTTGCCTCTGGAGTAGTGTCTTTGCTAAAACGTGATCAAAACCGCCGGTTTGAAGGTGTTCTCTCTTTAAGTGCCCTCCTGCTTGTGATTATTCCCTCCTTGCTATTCGTTTTTCTAGCGAAATGGCATGCAGACACTCCGGCGGAATCACTCCTGATAAACGAAGCAACGTCCGAGCAATTTGCGCTCAAACTGGGAATAGATACTGATACGGCAGCACGCATTGTCGAAGAACGATCTCGTCATGGCGCTTTTGACAGCACAGATCAGCTAGCACAAATACAGTTGTTTAATTCGGATGAGGCTCGGAGACTGGCGGAACAATCGCTTAAATCTCAGCTTAATCTGGGTACGGCAACCGCAGCACAGATTGCCGCGGTACTGGGCATTCAGCCTGCATTTGCGAGGCGCCTTGTCGATTATAGAGAGGAAGGCATCGGCATCTGGGGCAGTTCCGGTGCGCTGCCGCCAGTTGCCCTCAATGATTTAGCTGCTCGCCTGCACCGAGTGCCGCTGCTCGACAGCAGCAAAATGACACTCTTGAATTCAGAACTAATTGTGCGCAGCAGCTCAAGTATTTTTCTAAAATTTGGTCTGTCTACAGCAGCGATGATACTCCTCATGTTCGCTCTGCCACCACTGCTGCGCGGGAAAAGGATGCAGATAACGGGTGACCCCTATCTGCTGCCGATGGGATTAACTCTATCCGGATTAGGTATAGCGATGCTGTTCAGCATCAAAGACCCCTGGCGAGATGCCTTGTCCTATTTCCATCACTTTTCTGGCCTGCTCTTATCTCTCGCTATTTTCGTGCTGACAGCTCGGATGCCAGTGGCAGTGCGCAACAAAATCAAAAATTACCAATATATTTGGGTTTTCGCAGTAGGTATTTTGGTTTTCGGTTTATTTCTTTTCGGCCGTGGGCCGGAAGGAGTAAAGCTCTCTCTATTCGGTTTTCAGCCTGTCGAGCTCATCAAACTGCTGCTTGTTTTCTACCTGGCGGCCTACATGACCGATAGGGGAAGCATGCTGGCGGACACCTCCAAACCGCATGCGCCCGAGAAAAAAAGCTGGATCCCTTCCGCTCTGAGCCGCCACATTGATACACCTCGGTTTCAGGATATTGCTCCCGTTCTGGTCATGTATGGATTTGCTCTGGCGCTGTTTCTTATCATCAAGGATCTAGGACCAGGAACTATTTTATTCGCAACATTCATTCTAATGCTCTCCCTTTCCACAGGCAGATATGCTTATAGTGCGGGCGGCCTGCTCCTGCTGCTTGCGGGAAGCACGCTCGCTTATCGAATGCATTTAGGTGTTTTCCCTACCCGAGTAGATATGTGGCTGCATCCTTTCCAAAACGCCCATCCCAACGGTATGCAGCTTGGGCAGGCACTCTGGGGAATTTCAAGCGGAGGTCTATCGGGCAGCGGTTTAGGGATGGGAATGCCTGGCATGATCCCGCGTGCCGGGTCCGACATGGCATTTGCCAGCTGGGCTGAAGAGACTGGCTTGATTGGCTCCCTACTGATGCTGCTTATGTTCTGTACTTTGGTGTGGCGAGGTTTAAAAATAGCGCTTCAGGCTGGAACGGAGTTCGATCGGTATCTGGCTTCGGGGCTTACAATACTGCTGGCAGTACAGACTTTCGTAATTCTCTGTGGAGTACTGGGTATTCTGCCGCTTACTGGAATATCGCTTCCGTTCGTATCGTTCGGAACTTCTTCGCTTGCAGCGGACTGGGCGATACTCGGTCTTCTTCGAGGTATTTCTGCGCATAAATCCAGTATCGGGCAGCCCGATACTGTTCAGCATCAGCAACAAGATTCTGCCTTGAGGCGATTCTCGTCGGGTTATGCAGTTCTGCTGCTTGTGGCTGTTGGCGTGGTGCGTCTGGGATGGCTGCAGATGCTGCAGTCGGATAATGTCGCCGCCAGATCCATATATACTCCTGATGCAGATAAAAATGTGCGAGCCCACATCAATCCCAGACTGCTCGCTCTGGAACGGCAGATTGAACGGGGAAGCATATACGATCGCAATGGGCGCATTCTGGCCACCTCAAAAACGAAAGAAATATTGGCGCTGACACCAGATACTGCATCCGCAAGACGCCTTTCTTCCGCGCATGCGAGGCTATATCCTTATGGAGCAGCAGCAGCCCATATCATTGGCTACCTCGATCCGTCGGTGGGAGGGCCGGCCGGCATTGAAAAAACTTACAATACGCAGCTTCGCGGTTTTGATAATCCTGCCGAACTTTTGAACGACTATCGCAGGCAGCGTCTGCCCTGGTATCATCCGCGCAGGGGGCTTGATGTCCATCTTGCAATGGATGCGGAACTGCAGCGTCAGATAGTGCACGAAATGATGCTGACGATGTCGACACTCAAAGATAAGCGCGGAAAATATCGAAAAGACAGGGCTGCATTTGTACTGCTTGATCCACTCACAGGGGATCTGCTCGCGGCAGTATCGACTCCCTCTTTCGACCCAAATGGATTATCGATGGTACAAATGCATCGATTCGATCTGGATCCGTCCGAGCGTGAGGAACATCCGCTGGTGAACCGTGCCATGTATGGCCTCTATCCACCCGGTTCTACGCTAAAAACGGCAACTGCCGCGTGTGCTCTGGATACGATTCCGAATGCTTTAAGATTCGCAGTGGACTGCAACCAGGTATCGGGTGATATTCATTGGCAGTCTGGCGGGAAAAACTATACGCGCAGACACGTGCGGGATGATAAAGGCGATCCTAAGTTTGGCAGGCTCGCTATGCCGGATGCGTTTCGAGTATCGTCGAACATCTATTTCGCAAATCTGGCAGTAGATATAGGATCGCATGTCTTCCGCAACACACTGAATCAGAAAATGGGCTTTCAGCATGTGCCCTCTCAAACAGATTTCGATGCAGACCTTCCTGATATCGGTTATGGACAGGGACGGATGCTCGCATCTCCGCTGGAAATGGCGATTCTTGCGGCTTCGGTGGCAAATGAAGGAAGGAGGATGCAGCCTCGGCTTGCGCTCTCCCTGACAGATGTGATGGATGCGAGTAAAAAACAGGATTTTACTCCGACCGTATCAGATCAAGCGATGACGGCTGCCACTTCTGATACCGTCCGAGGATTAATGCGCAGTGTAGTCCATAATGGAACAGCGCGAGGAGTATTTGACAGCGTGGGAGTGTCGGTTGCCGGCAAGACCGGCACTGCCCAAAATAGCAGAGGTGACAAGGAGCCGCATTCATGGTTTATTGGGTTCGCACCTGCAGGCGCGCCCGATTCTGCCACTCCGAAATATGCATTTGCATGTATCGTAGAAAATGGAGGCTATGGAAAACGTGTCGCCGGTGTGATCTGCCGAAACGTACTTAGAAGACTGTTTTAGCGCACAACTAGCGGTTTTCAGCAGATGTTGTACCAAATGCGCTTCCGGACTATTCACGCATCATATAGGTTCAGCGGGCCAGGAGTTGGAAGGTACTTCGGGTTTTGGAGATATCGTGCAGCTCATCATATGGGCTCTGCTCCACATTGTGATTCCGCCTCCAATTCGATGACACAACAGAATTTTTTCCAGGAACCAGTTATGCAGCAGTTGTCTCTCCTGAATACCGGTTGCGGCATGGGGAATGTGCGCCTCAATCCATATTTTTTTGCCAGTGATAAACTCTATCTGATTTAACATAACAATGGGTTGATATTCCACCACAGGTTTTAATTCAATATGCCTGGCGTGGAAATCTTCTTCGGTAATCTCCTGCAGAAAGATATTCGTGTTTCGATTCATTTTCAAGATTTCGTCAGGTATCTCTTTCATCATAAGGCTGACACCCATGAGCGAGGAGCCCTGATAGGTAACTATTTTGTTATCGCAGGAGATAATCACACTGGGAAGCGAAAAAACTTTAAGATTGAATTGATTGAGTATCTGTTCGGCAGAGTTCGGATCTTTTTGAACAAATTTATGTGTGTTTCCATTAATAAGATGGAGATGAAATTCTAGATATGGCTGATCCGACATGGCAATTGCCTCCCCGACATTCCTGCTTAAGTTTATTCCGTAATTGTACCAGATGAGTTCGATTAATAAAATATTGGTATGGGTAGATTTGGCAAAATCAACCTCTGCAATCTATACGCATTATTTCTTACTCAATTGTATTTACTCAATGTTTTTCAGGACTGGTTCCCCTGCAAAGCTAAAAGGTGTATTTCCTGAAAAATCACTGCTTAAGACGGTAGCACAACAGTATTTTTCGATATGTTCCACGACCAATTTGGTCCCTTCAAAATGGGTAACAAACGGCGGCATGTTGGGATTATACATCGTATCGGTCATATCTCTCACGAGAGCGCACTCTACGCCCCATCTCTTCATCTGGCGAATCCCGAATGATCGGCCCAGAATGCACATATTAGTATGCACACCCATAATCACGAGCAGTTCGATTCCCTTGATCCGCAGGAGGGAGTATATTTCCTCACCCGAGTCCGAAATAGCATCATTTTCAAATATTTCAATATCCGGGTGCTGACGTGTCCACACACCTGTATTAGGCGGAAAAGTCTGCAGTCCTGAAGGTGTATCACATCCGCCATCCGTATCATCGATCGGAAGGGGTGGTTCATAAGGCAGTGTGGATTCAGCAGGGGAGTTGCGTTTCGGCCCATTCAGTATCTGACTGCTTTGCGGACTGTTTTTATAATATTCAAGAGTATCCGATGGAGAATGGATAATCTGCACTCCCAGATTCCGTGCTGATACCACTGCCCTATTCATCGCAGGAGCCATTTCTCCCACCCTGGAAGTCGCATTTTGGCACCAGTGCTGATCCCACATATCGCATATCAGCAGCGCCACCCGATTCGGCTCAATTGAGCGTGTAGTTTCTTTTGGAATCCAATCCGATTGTTTAATATCCAATCGTTCTCGACTTCGAAGTTTCAAATATAGCATACTTTCTCCTTTTACTTTCACATCCAATTAAAGCTGCAATAAGTAATCGTGTATTATCTTGAAGTCAAATTAATGATGCAGGATAGTCCGGAAATCGTTTATTCCATTCAGCCAGATTCATTGCACCTATTTCTATCCTAGTTCTGAATGAAACTACTTTTGGAGGCATGAGTTGAGATTTTATTTTATCGCTGAAAGTTAGCATGAGGGCCGAATCAATTGGGTGCGGTGGTTCAAAGAGAAGCAGGAACCGTACTTTTGCAGGTAATGCGCGATTATCCCAGGCAAAATATGCAGATGTGCCAAGAAATTTGTTTCGAGTGGCCGCTGCGAATGCGGTACTTTTCATTTTGCATTGAAATGACCGTCTGCTGCCACCTCTTTTTTTAGCTGGAATATTCTTGGGATTCCAGCTTTTAACTTCAAGCCATATTATTTCACCTGACATTTCTTCAATATGGAAATCTATACCTTTCCAAAACGTGTTTCGTATAGTAGAAGAAGCTCCTGGAAGTCCTTTCAGCAGTAATTCATATTCTATTACGTTTTGTGCGTTAGTGAAATCAAACTGGATGCTGCTCTCAACGAACATGCTCAACGGGTCGATTCCTTCCTGTAGCCCGGGTCAGCTCACGGTCATAAAGGTAATTATACTGCTCAAGTATAGGATTTGGCTCTAGCGATGCCAGGTCCTCGCTGGCATTTACTTTTGTGTCGTCATGTGTTTGAACAAATGAAAAGTAACGAAGACTATCGGAATTTTTCGACTGTAAATCAAGCTCTTTCAAAATAACATAACTATGTGTCGCAATAAAAACCTGAATTCCCTGGCGTGTTAGCTGTAATATGGCACTTACCACTTCATCCATGAGTTTCGGATTCAGATTTACCTCCGGCTCATCCCAGAATAGAGTGGTTCCGGGAATAAGCCACTTATTTTTTACAAGTCTCAGTAATGTAGCAATTTTCCTTAAACCTTCGGCGACTAATGGCATAGGCAGTCGCCCTTTGTCAGTCACAAGATAAAACCGATTAGTACTTGCATCAAATTCAAGTTCACCACCGAGCAACTCACTAATACCATCTAAATGAACTACTCTATCGTGTAGATTTGAACGTTCAAGACTTAACAGCGATACAATGTCAATAACGGTCTGATCAAAATCCAGATTAATTTCATTCGCTGCTGCTATAAAACCTTTTGTATGCCCCATCATATCCATCGCCGGAATGAATATCGGACGTTCTGATGATCTGATCTGTGTAACAGTGCCCGTCCAACTTTCTTTATCTGGTAAAAGATCGAATACCCAATCCTGATCTCTATAGACCCCGTTGAACCTTGTCCACACATCTGTTGCGCTGCCCAAACGAGTTAAATCCCTTATGTTCGCCGTCTGAAATACTCGTCCAAGATTGTAACTCACTGAATTAATTTCTCGTGCTTGAGCTAATTGAACAGCATACATCGCCTTCATGACGTGCGTTTTACCTGTCCCGTTTTCTCCAACAAACGCATTGACGCCGGGCACAAATTCAAATTTCGCATCTTTGAAAGCGGTGAAATTCTCGAGTCTTAAACTTTGATGATAGGAATTGTCTGGCATTTTGCTAACTCCGAATGAACGAGATGACGGCTAAACCATTCGAACCGTTATTATACCTCTCGTTCGAACTCGATATTTCGTCATAGTCAATATGCATAATTTACTGTTAAAAAGCTCCAAATGGCTCATCTGCAGAGTAAAAACGATAGCCTTTGATCTTGCCGGGCTTTTGGCCGGGACGAGGTACATACCTGAACCCGGAGAATTCAAGCTCCCCTCCTAGATCGATCACTACCCGATGCGGATGAGGCGAACTCCCCGCCGACCAGACGGAATGCCAGATGGTATCTGTGTTAAAATCCAACAGGTTATCTGCTGAACCATCCTCTTCCATCTGCTCCTCACTGTCGCAGTAGACGACTTTCCAGCTATTCCTGACCATCGGATCCCCTGCAGAATCCAGCAAAAACAGTTCTGCACAGGAAGCGTAATCAGAATTATCGAAGGAAGAGAGAGATTCAAAACAGATATATCGTGCCTTCGTAGAATGAAACGACACATCCTGGGTATTGTCCGCATTGGAAAAATCACCCGATGCTCTCAGATATTTTACAGAGGGAACAGGAATGGAGGAGAGTTTGGGTCGATTTTTCTTTGATTGGGAAGTCTCCGGTACCAGTTCGTTCAGAATTGGAGAAGTTATTCCTTCTATCACAGCGGATTTGTTACCAAGCATCTCAAACACTGTTATTATATTTTCACCTTTTTTCAGCCATGGTGCGGGAAGGTAAAGTGTCTGCTGCGGACCCACAAACCAGTATCTTCCTAATGCGTGCCCGTTTATCCATACTGCGCCTTTAGTCCAGCCGCGCATATCCAGCCAGGTGTCCCCCAATGCATTCAGTGTAAATGTACCCCTGAAAAGCGATGGAAACTCACCAGTCTTGCCATCCAAAGCGAGCTTTTCCGGAGATTTCATCGGGAGTGAGTAGATCTGCCAGTCGTGAAGTTCCTTTTCGTTGAAAAGAACCGCCTTGGTGATTCCTTTTAAATTGTCCGGCAGAAGTGAGCCATAGTTGATTCGTCCCCCATTTTCCACCAGAATATCCAGCTGATTATCTCCCGAAATCAGCTCCATATTGATTGAACTTTGCCTGTGCCTTCGGTCCAGCGTACCTATCTGCTTCCCATTCACGAAGATAACCGCATAGTCTCGCAGCTCTTTAAGCGCAAGCTTGCCCTGCGCAGGCCCCTGCAAATGGGTTCTATAGAGCACATAACCATACGCCTGATGCAGTGTTTCCATTGGCATCACATTTTCGGATTTTACCGGGGTGGGAAGCGATCCAAACAGACTTCCTCGTTCCTTGAGTTCGAATTTTGGGATGCTGATAATCGGATTTACCGCAGGGACATTTGGGATCGATTTTGCTGGCAGTAAATTGATTAATTTTTCGCGAACGAGATTATAGGTTGGAGTGGGCCTGCCTGCTTCGTCGAGCGGGGCGGAATAGTCGTAGCTGGTAATATGAGGCTCGTAAGCGGATCCCATATTAGCCCCGTTGTAGAATCCGAAGTTTGTGCCGCCATGGAACATGTACAGGCTGATAGAAGCCTGATTTTTAACTGACCACTCCATTGCCTCCGCAGTGCTTTCAACATTCTGCTTTGGAAAGGGCTCGCCCCAATGATCGAGCCAGCCTGGATAAAATTCAGGGGCGATATAAGGCCCGCCCGGCTGGAATTTATCAATAACGGATTTCAGCTCCGGTCCGCTCGCCCCATTCAGTCCCGGGAGCACTCCCGGAAGATAGCCTGCCGGCATCTGAGAGGAACCATCGGCCGTGAAGAGCGGAACTGTAAATCCAGCGGCAAGTATCTGATCACGGATGGCTGCCATGTACAGCTTATCGCTGGCATACGAACCATACTCATTTTCTACCTGCACCATAAGAATGTTTCCGCCATGGTCTGCCTGCTGAGCTTCCAGCTGTTTACCAAGTTCCTTAAAGTAGCGGCTGGAAGAAGATAAGAAACTGGGATTGTTACTTCGGATCACCATATTTTTCTCTGTCAGGAGCCAGTAGGGAAAACCGCCAAATTCCCATTCCGCGCAGACATAAGGCCCTGGCCGAAGCAGGACATAGAGACCTTCTTCTTGTGCAATGCGGATAAATCGAGAAAGATCGGCATCGCCAGAGAAGTTGAAACGGCCTTTTTCAGGCTCGTGAATATTCCAGAACACATAGGTGGTAATGGTATTCAGCCCCATTGCTTTTGCCATTTTGAGTCTGTGTCGCCAGTATTGATGGGGAATTCGAGGGTAGTGCATCTCGCCGGAAAGAATGGTAAACGGTTTTCCATTCAGCATAAACTGGTGATTTTTGATCTCAAAACTATCTGCTCTTGCCGGGCCGGATACTCGAGAAGCATAAATGGTGAACACCATAATAATAAACACAAATCTCTTTAATCGCGATACATTCATCAATCAGTACTCTCCGCTAACGTGTTTAGAATGTCAACTCTGCAAATTTATTTTACAAACGATACCCCAGATTGGAATATAGTGTACACATTTAACAGAGCTTTCATTATAGCGCCTGGTTAATTATACAAAAAGACCGCTGTCTCGATGGACAGCGGTCTTTTCAGTGAATTTGTGTTGATAAAAAAATATTCTCGGCTAAGCTGCTTTCGCTTTGGCTTCGAGTTTCGCAAGCGCATTGGTCTCTTTAGAATCCAGAATTCCATTCAAATCTAGCAGTATGATAAATCCTTCTGCGAGATTGGCCACACCATACAAGTAGGAATCTTTTCCATCTTCATTGAATCCGGCGAGCATTGTAACCTTGGTTTCAATCTGTGATTCTTTGATCCAAACAACTTCCCGTACGCCTTCGACGATCAATCCTACTAATAAACCATTCATTCGCAAAATAACAATACGATTATCCGCATCCGCTGACGTTGTGGGCAGATCAAGTCTCAGCCGCAGGTCGATTACTGGTATTGCATTTCCGCGGAGCTTAAGCAGCCCGGCCAGAAATTTCGGCATTCGGGGCAGTCTGGTAAGCGCTTCCCAGCGTACCACGCTTTCCACATCTTCAATGGGCAGCCCATATGTTTCATTCGCCAGCCGCACCGTAACGTATCGGGCACCACCATCATTTGTATTCAATTCAGCCTCTTCATAAAACGCGCTGACTGTAGTCCGCTCACATGGAACCAATCGTGCAGCCAACCGCAGACATTATGCCTTGATATCGACCCCGCCCTGTGTGGGAAGCAGTGTGTTGATGAGATTTTTATCGGAGTTAATTGCGATTTTCAATAGTTTTGCTGCGACAGCCGTATTATCATTTGCTGATTGAAGCAAGCTTGCCGTAGTATTCGCATTCAGTGTCGCACCGCTTGAAATTTCCATATTTATTCGTCTCCTATTAGCGTTCTTTCAAACTGACTGTTAGCTCGATTTCTCCGATTTCAAGGCAGATAGGAATCACCAGAGAAGGTATAGAGAGCGTCGAGATTTTCACATTCGTACCGCGAATTATAGAAGGTGGAGTAATATCGCAGATATATCCTGCCTCTGATAGTAAGGCCATCGCGTTTCCGGTAATCATATTCCCGAGCTCTGCGATTGCGCTTGCGGCTAACTGGTCGAATGTTCTGATGGGCTGGCCCAGCATCTGCGAAGCGACTTTATCGGCAGTGATCAGGCTCATACCATAAATCACCTGGCCCTCGATCTGGCCGGTCACTCCTGTGATAACATTACACTGCTGAGAAGTGAACACAGCGGGACGCATTGCAAGCGGCCCCTTTTCAGGTTTCAAACCGATTGCCATTTCAATTACGCTGAAAGCTGCATTCACAAAAGGATTTACATATTGCACTTTCATTATTCAGAAATTCCCCCATTCTTTCCGAGACATACCGGCAGAATCAAATGATTGATTAACCTATTAGCTTCTGAACGGCTTCGATTACTTTATCCGGCTGAAAGGGCTTTACAATAAAATCCTTGGCTCCTGCTGCTACAGCTTCCATTACCATATTTTTCTGTCCCATAGCGGTACACATAATAATGTTCGCATTTGGATCGCCTTTTTTGATCTCTCTGCAGGCAGATATACCATCCATCTCTGGCATAGTAATATCCATGGTAACAAGATCTGGTTTGGTTTGCTGGTAAAGTTCTACCGATTCCTTACCATTACAAGCTTCTCCCACAATCTCATAACCGCCCTTTGTTAGAATATTCTTTAAAGTAACTCGCATGAATAAGGCATCATCGGTTATCAGGATACGCTTCGACATCTTGTTTTCACTCCTCGTACATCACATAAGAATCAGGGCAGACACCCGTACTCGTGATACTCCACTCACATAAATTATCTGCGCATGCAGGCTTTCCTAAGTATTTGCGAATAGACAGATTACATTTTCGGCAGACTGGCTGTTATAATCAGTGCAATCCCGGCAAACTGGTCGATAATATTTCAAATAGCTCTAAAATACTGCTAAATTGTTATCAACTCCTGGATACTTTTTCGTAAAAGAACGGGATATGAGAATCAAAACCCTTCTCTTTAGAGTTGAAAATACGCTCTGTGCCGCCTACAAACAGCACCCCTCCAACGTTTAAGGCCGCGCTAAATCGCTCATACAGCTTTTCTTTCGCGTCATCTGTAAAATAGATTACGACATTGCGGCAGCAGATAAGATCATAATCGCGTTCGAAAGGATCTGCTAGAAGATTGTGCGGCCGAAATACTACCCTCGAACGCATCTCCGGATTAACCTGATAAGTCGCCCCTAAATTCACTGCGCAGCTCGCACTGGAAGCTTGTAATGTTGTGAAATATTTGCCCAGAGTGGCAGCATCGATATTTTTTACATCTGCATCGGAAAATTTTCCTTCTTTTGCCTTCGAAAGAATCTTTTGATCCAGATCGGTAGCATTGATGGTATGTTTTTTTCCCGGCGCGAGTTTATCCAGAAGTATGGCCAGAGTGTACGGTTCCGCTCCGTAGGAACATCCAGCGCTCCATATCTTCAGTGTATTTTTCTTCGCCAGCAGCGGCTTCAGAATTTTTTCACTTAAATCCTGCCATTTTTCCGGATTTCTAAAAAGCTCTGATACGTTGATGGTCATTCGGTCGAGAAAGGCCGCATACTCCTGCTCGTTGGTATCGATCATTTGAAAATAGTCGATAAAATTTTTCTTGTTAGCCCGCTCAACCATGCCAAGCAGCCTTCGATGCATTTGAGACTGCTTGTATAGATTCAGATCGATGCCCGATTTTTTAAAGATATGTTTTTTGAATTCTAAATAGTCTGGCGTTTCCAGGGTTGCTGCTTCGCTCGTTGGTGCGTTCAAGGAGTTTCAAACCTCCGTTCTCTTCCCATACTCAAGATGCAATTGCACAATACTAGTGAGGACTATAGCAGTGGTCCGTTTCAAAAGATTGACTACTATTACAAGATGCTTCTTCCACATATTTTGTCTTTTCAGGTACAAAAACTATGGTGAAGAGTGATTGGCGTTAAGCCGCCTGATGTTCTGCGGAAAAACCAGTGAGCATCTTGACGCGTGCAGTTATCAATCCGGCTATATCCTGCAGAGAAGCTATTTCATCTATTCCACCGGCATCAACAGCGGCTCTGGGCATTCCATACACGACACAGGTGGCTTCATTCTGGGCAATACACCAGCCGCCCTGGGCATGAATAGATTTCATACCAAGCGCACCGTCTCTTCCCATCCCGGTCATCACCACACCTACGATTCGTGAACCAAAACTAGCGATTACAGATTGGAGCATAACATCTGCTGCCGGCCGGACTCCCCAGAGAGGAGGATCGCTGTTCAGATCTATCGCGCCTCGGCTGTTGAGCATCATATGCTGTCCACCAGGCGCTATGAGCGCGAGCCCTGCCTGCGGTAGATCGTTCACCTGAGCTTCACGTACTGCAATGGCGCTTCTGGAATTGAGCCGGTCTGCAAGCGATTTCGTAAATCCTGCAGGCAGATGCTGGACGATCAAATAGGCGGCATTCAGATCGCCTGGCAGCAGAGGCAAAAGCTCATTCAGGGCCGCCGGGCCGCCAGTGGAGGATGCTATCGCCACAAGTATAGTTTTGCGGTCTACCGGCCGAATATTTTTGTCTGAGCTAGTATTCAGTTTCGCGCTGGTAAAAGGATTCGATTCGTTTTTTGAATCTGAGTTTGAAATCGGCGTTCGACCCTGGAACGAGGGCTTACTGTCCAAGATTATTGGGGTTTTAGTCTGAAATTTATGCGCTGGCTGCGCATTCTCTAATAGCTGTACACTGCTGGCTGCAAGGTTGTTTTTTGTTGGCACCCGCACTTTAGCTTGCGCGGCTTCACGGATTTTCTGAACTATCTCCAATCCTCGTTTCGCTATATCCACACTGATGGAACCAGAAGGCTTGGTTACGAAGTCTACTGCTCCCAGCTGCAGGCACGCCATCGTAATATCTGCGCCTGCTGCTGTCAGGCTGGATACCATAACAACGGGCGTTGGCCGAATTTTCATCATGGCTTCCAGAAACTGAATCCCATTCATATTCGGCATTTCAACATCCAGTGTAATGACATCCGGTGCGAGCTGTTCCAGGCATTTCAGTGCGGCTTCACCATCACGGGCAGTGCCCACACATTCCAGATTTTCTCCATGATTTACCATCTCTGAAATGAGTTTTCTCATCAGCGCAGAATCATCCACGACTAATACTCGCACAGCTTTTCCCTGTTTGCTGTTAAGCTGGGTATTTGGATAGTTTATAGACAACACAACAACTCCTGAGAAAAATTAAGCTGAAATCGGGCGCGCTCTTCATCGCGAAAAAGCTGGCGCGTGTATAATTTGGAGAAATACTAATGAGCGTTCAAAAAATGGCTTTAGTTCAAAGCCTCCATCTCAAACAGCGGCTGAGCATCCGAAACTCGCTTTACAAGCTTGTCGATGATGTTCTCAAACACCACTTCATCTATATGCAGACGTTCCAGCACACTGCTGTTGACACTGGTTCTGAGGCCATCTGCTCCCAGCCCAATGCCGGCAGCCAGACTGACTGCATTTGCTACGTGGACAATAGAAGCCAGAGTATCGATGGATCCACGCTGCTCCGGGTCGTGATGACAGGATATTGCGTGGCAAAGTTCGATTGGCAAATTCCAATGGCGCGCAATCTGCCCGCCAATTTCTGCATGATCGAAACCCAGCACAGCTTTCTCAGCCTCCATAAAAGTGCAGTTGTTCGCTTCCAAATAGGTATTG
>JBBRDM010000121.1:0-16987 GCA_038203935.1 Chthonomonadales bacterium | reverse complement strand
AGTACCCGACGATTACAAAAGCACAGAAGGCGGTACATCCAGTCCTCCAGAAAACGCAAAATTAGCTAAAGCTTTACTTGATCATGGTGCGGATGTAACTTGCAGAGACGAAGATGGCAAGTCTCCGCTGATTCTTTCAGCATTTTGGCATTATCTAAATATATCTAAGCTGCTATTAGTTCATCAGGACGATGTAAACGTAAAGGATCATGATGGTTGGACTCCATTGATGTTCGAAGTGCATGACCCCAGTAAAGACGCATCGAAGTTAATCGCACTCCTATTAGATCGGGGAGCAGAGGTGAACGCTCAGGATAGCCACGGCTCGACGGCATTAATGTGGGCTGTACGGTCGGGGCGGACTGATGCAGTTCGACTCTTGATAAGCCATGGAGTAGATATAAATTTACCGGATAGCTACGGAACGACCCCACTAATGGAAGGATCGTTCTCCTCTGCCTACCGTGGTCATACCGAAATTATTCGTATACTCCTATCACACGGAGCATTTATAGACGCGACTGATAAGGACGGTGCAACCGCTCTAATGCATGCCTCAGAGCGCAAACCAGATATTGTGAAACTCCTGCTTGAATATAATGCATCAGTTAATATTCGAGATAAAAATGATCATACAGCCTTAATGATTGCTGAGTTTGCTGGTAATTCAGAAATTATAAGATATCTCAAAGCAGCAGGTGCGAAATACTAGCATATGCAATCAGAACTTTTCTGGGTTATTGTGGGTGCATCATGGTAAGTATGTTACCGCTATCCTTTTTAACAGTCTTTGGGTAAGCTTTCCGATGATTATACTAATTAGCGACACATAATCTTGTTCCTTTGGAGACATTCGCCAATTACTCACCAATCCATAAGTATTTATAAACTCTTTTGTATGGCAGTTTAGAACCCCCACATCCCTTCAAATAATATATTTCTCCGCCCGTTATAGGTTGATTACCTAATTAAAAGTTCATCATATGTTCGTGAATGCCGAGTGGAACCTATACAAAACCACTGATGATTAGATCGAAGTAATGAATGCCTATTTATATGAGTAATTTATCAATCCTTGTCAATCTTTGATATAAGTGGTAATATACAGATGAAAGGATTAATAATATGAATGTATCTCTTACGCCGGAATTGGATAAATACGTACACTCAAAAGTGAAGTCTGGTCGGTACAACTCTGCAAGCGAAGTCGTGCGAGAAGCACTTCGTATTATGCAGGACCATGAAAGCATGGGAGCTCTACAGTTGGAAGAGCTTAGAAGCAAAATACAAGCAGGAGTTGATGACCTCAATAACGGGAGATATGTAGAAGGAACGGCTGACGAACTATTCCAGACTACTATCAGCAGAGGACGTGCACGTCTAGCGGCAAGAAACAAATTGTCCAATGAAGGGTAGTCGATACAGGCTCTCTGATAAGGCGGCAAACGATCTCGAAGAGATATGGTTCAACGTCTATAATCAAAGTTTAAATATAGAGATAGCTGACCGAGTAATTAACGAAATATACGATGGATTCAAGCTTCTTGGTGAGAATCCTGGTGCAGGACATTTTCGAGAAGACCTCTTTCCCAAGCCGGTCAAATTTTGGAGCGTCTATAGCTACCTCATCATATATAGGATCGAGACACCGATTCAGATTGTCCGTGTCATTCCTGGTCAAAGGGATGTCGCAGCGATACTGAAGATCGATCCTATATAAATTATAGCTCTACTAACCATTTATCTATTTTTTGAGATGCTTATCGAAAAATGCAAAGAGAGCTTCATCGGCTTTTTTAGCGTCTGCACCCGAAAATCCATGTCCGGCCCCTTCTAAAGTCAGCAGTTCCGCCTCTACATCTGCTGCTTTCAGTTTATCTACCAGCCATACTGCCTGTTCATGAGCGACGTATTTATCGTTCGTGCCGTGAACACAAAGTGTCGGCGCGGCGTTCGGCGTCACCCAATAGAGCGGGCTGGAATAGATATGTTTCTGATGCGCCTGCTCCAGATTGCCGCCGAGAAATAGAGGCAAAACTTCTGCCGCATCTACGCTCTTGCCGTACGATTTTGTAAAATCGCTCGGCCCGTAGTAGTTCACCACGCATGCTACCTTGCTCGATTGATCGAGGTTGCCTTCTGAACCTTCGAACTCTTTAATATCTCCCGTTACGCCCAGGAACTGAGCCAGATGGCCTCCGGCTGAACCGCCAGTCACACCAATTTTATTTGGATCGATATGATACTTAGCAGCGTTCGCGCGCAGCCACCTCACGCTCGCTTTCACATCGTGAATGGCGGCAGGGAACGGATATTTTGGAGCAAGCCGGTATTCTACGGTAATAGCCACATATCCCCGTTCAGCAAGCTGCTGGACAAATCCATCGTACCCGTGCCGGTCACCTGCTCGAAAACCACCGCCATGAATACAGATAATTGCAGGAAATAGACCATTTCCTTCTGCAGGTTTTGCCATATCTACCATCAGATGCTGGCCGTCCGGATTGGCGTATTCAATATCTTTTTCGAAAATAGTTTTGCTTTGTGCGAATGCGGGCATCGCTGGTATGAGGGTGCATAGCGCGAGGCTTGCTGTTCTATATAAAAGTTTAAGTGAAATCATGAATCCTCCAGTGCGAACGTCAATTTGTTCATATTCGTCGAATGCAAAGCGAATTCATGCAATAATATTTCAAGCAGGGGATATATCGATTAATTCTGCAAAATCATTTAGTGGACAGCGTAGGATTCGAAGAACGGAGTGCCGAAACTTAAGCGGAGAATCTCCGAGTGCGATTGATGTCGAACTCAAAACATATCTGAGAGGAAAATTGACTATGCCGGAAGATAAACGTATTGGCCGTCGTAAGTTTCTTAAGGGTGCCATTGGGGCTGGCGCAGGCGCTGGGCTGTTTAGCATTGTGCCCGCATCTGCGCTTGGTAAGGCAGGTAAGCCGGCACCGAGCAATAGAATCGTTATGGCCTGCCTCGGAGTTGGGGGCCAGGGTTCTGGAAATATGAACGTTTTCCTTGGTCAGCCCGACACGCAGATAGTTGCGGTATGCGACGTCGATAAAGGACATGTCAACGGAGCGAAAAGCACCGTAGATAAGCACTATGGCAACTCGGACTGCACCACTTATGCCGATTTCCGGGAACTGCTGGCGCGAACGGATCTAGACGCTATATCCCTCGCGACACCAGACCACTGGCATGCAGTTCCTGCAATCGCGGCGCTAAACGCCGGCTTCGATGTGTATGGTGAAAAGCCGATTTCTCACTGCCTGATGGAAGGCCGCGCTATGGCCGATGCGCAGATCAAGAACGCGAGAATCTGGCAGACGGGCAGCTGGCAGCGATCTCAGAGCCATTTCCGATATGCCTGTGAGTTGGTCCGTAACGGGCGCATTGGGAAGGTAGTTCGTATTGAAGTTGGTCTGCCCACCGGCAGTCCCACCGGGCCAGTCACTTTTACCGATCCTCCTGCCGATTTAGACTACGATTTCTGGATTGGGCCGTCTCGATGGGCGCCCTATTGCGATAAGCGCACCCACTGGAACTGGCGCTGGCAGCTCGACTATGGCGGCGGGCAGATGATGGACTGGATTGGCCACCACGCTGATATCGCACAGTGGGGAATGGGATGGGATAAAACCGGCCCATCCGAAGTCGAGGGCACAGGAGACTATCCGACTGAAGGCATCTGGAATGCGGCGACAACTTATCACTTTGTGGCTAAATGTGCTGGCGGCGTGGAGATGCATGTTGCGAATGGGGGAAATGCAGGTATTCGCGGCGGTACCAAATGGATAGGCGAGAATGGCAACTGGGTATGGGTCGACCGCGGCGGACTGGAAGCCAATCCGAAAAGCCTGCTTCAGGAGTACATCAGCCCGAATGAAGTGCAGCTTTTCCACAGTCCGGGCCAGCAGCGAGAGTTCCTCGACTCGGTAAAAACACGAAGACCGACCATAACCCCGGCAGAAACAGCGCATCGCTCTGCTTCGATAGGGCACCTCGGTCAGATTGCCATGCTTTTGGGCCGCAAGATCAAATGGAATCCCGTAACGGAAACCATTCTGGACGATCCAACTGCCACCAGCATGCTGTCTACACCGATGCGCGCACCATGGCACGTCTAAGATAAAAATATAAATAAATATCTGGCTGACCCCTGAAAGGATTAGCATGAAAGCATTCCGTAGAATTGCGCCGCTGGCTGCGTTTGCCTCATTGGGGCTGGGTACGTTCCTGGTCACGATCAGCGCAGGCGTGCAGGCGCAGGACGACCCGTTCGAAAAACTTAAGAGTTATGATTTCCAGAGCCGAACTCCTGTGGCTGCCATTCATTCTATGATTCAGCAGAATATCTCAGATAAGGCGAAAACTGCTGAAATCGAACAGAAGCTGATTACAGTCCTGGATGATCCAAATGCATCCTTTGCCGGGAAACAGGAAGCATGCCGATTTCTATGGATAATAGGAACTCCTAAATCTGTTCCTTCACTTCAGAAAATGCTGCTGGATGATAAACTGTCCAACATGGCGCGCTACGCCCTGGAGAGAAATCAGGATCCATCCGCTGCAAAAGCTCTCCGTGGTGCTGTCAGCAAAACATCAGGCTCGGTTCAGATTGGCCTGATCAACTCTATCGGTAATCGAGGAGATAACAGCGCGGTTTCGCTTCTGAAGCCGCTCGCATCGAGTTCTGATACGCTGGTATCAGAAGCCGCGATATCCGCTCTTGGGAAGATAGGCACCAGTTCCTCAGTTAGCGCGCTGCATTCACTGCCTCCAAGTCTGATCGTGGGCAAAGCGTTGATAAGAAGCGCAGAAAAACTGGCAGCATCCGGTAAAACGGGCGAAGCAGAGCGTATCTATCAGGGATTTGCGGAGGATAAGAATCAGTCGCTTTTGCAGGCCGAAGGCCTCAGAGGCCTGGCTGCCCTCCACGCTAAATCTGCTCCTGAAACCACTCTGGCATCCCTCAGATCGACCGATCCGTATATCCAGGTGGTATCAGCTCGATTAGCGGTAACTATGACGGACCCTGAAACTACGGATAAAGTCATCGCAATGTGGCCCGGAGTTTCGGCTCCCGCTCAGGATGTAATTCTGGCCGGGCTCGCCGAACGACATGAAAAGTCGGCGGCAAATATTGCAGCGCTTGCTGCCCAGAGTCATGACCCTATTCTTCGTACGACTGGTATTCAGTCGCTTGCGAAAGTAGGCGGACCGAATGCGGTGCCAAGATTGGTAGCCATCCTTATTCATGGAGAAGCTGCAGATAAGGGAACCGCTCACGAAAGCCTTGCTGGCATGCCGGGGGCTGATTCCGAAGCAGCGATCCTGAAACTCGCATCATCCGGCCAGCCCGACGATCGCGCTTACCTCATGAATGTGCTGGCGGACCGTCCATCCGCAGCAGCGAAAACAGTGCTCCTCTCCTCCATTGCTGATTCTAACGCCTATATCGCCGTTCCAGCGCTTAAGGCAATTGGCAGGGCAGGGGGACCGGCGGAGTATCCTGCAGTCATCAAAGTTCTGGTTTCTACTCAGAATGATGAAGTGCGTGATGCATCCAAAGATGCTGTTCTTGCTATAAGCCGTCATATTGGCGACCGGGATGCTGCCGCAGAACCGGTGCTTTCGGCGTATGCGGGGGCTGCATCCGCGGGCAAAACGGCACTGCTGCCCGTGCTTTCTGAAATTGGTGGAGATAAAGCGCTGGACGTGCTCACCAAGGCATCCAGTTCTGAGGATGCTTCCGTAAAACAGGCGGCTATCACTGCACTTGCCGAATCGTGGAGTGATTCGAAACCTATGCCAACGTTGTTGACGGCAGCAAAATCGGATTCAAATAAAGTGATTCGAGTTCAGGCGCTGCGTGGATATCTAAGGCTGCTTGCCCAGGATGATCACATTGCTGCGAATGATAAAGCTGCTGATGTCAGCCAGGCAATTGCGGCTGCGGAACGGCCCGAAGAGAAGAAGCAGGCAGTGAGTATTCTGCGCGACTGCAGAACAGACCAAGCGGTATCGATCGCGGCCAAACTCCTGGATGAACCTGAACTGTTTTCAGATTCAGCCGATACTATTCTCTATCTCGCTGCACCTCAAAGAAAGAACGACAAAGATCAGGCGGCGGTGACTGGCGCGGCTGTAACGGCCGCTTTGGATAAGATAATTGCGACGACGAAAGATGATGCCCAAAAAGCGCTCGCTCAAAAAATCAAGAGCTAGTTCCTAACTCCATTATCATAGGTAAATAGGAGAAGCGGCAGCAGCTGCTTCTCCTATTTGCGTGTTCTATAATGCTGAATACAATCGTTATATTTTTACGTCTAATAAATCGAGGGTGCTGTAGACGTTATGGCGAGGAGTTATCGGAGTTAAGGCCCAAGCTTTTATCAAGAGGTGACAAAAATGAATAGTCAGTTCGAAGAAAATAGTGAGGAAGAGTTCGAACATATTCTGCCACATGAATCCGAAGAAATTTCCTGTTCTGAGTCCCTGGATACCGTTCAAATTCAGCAGCTGCTGCGTAAAGGCAGCTTCATCCGAAAATTCAGGAATATTCTGACCGCTGTTATGATGTCACTATTCGTGCCGTCTTCACTGATATGGCATTTCAATATCCCGCTGATGATGACGGCTATTGCGCTCTGGGTGACGATGAGTTTGATTTGCGGACACGCGTATCAACTGGTTTTGAAAAAACTGACAGATCTTCCTGAAACAGTTCAGGATTTGCGGCTGATCGCTTTTATGATTGAAACGATCTCGGAGCTGGATTTCAAGCCAACCGATCTCAATAATATTTTGGAATTGAAATTAGCACACATGCTGCCGAAACTTTCCACAGAAGACCTGAAAAAGTTTTCTCCTTATCAGCGCAATGTGTTATGCAAGGCAGTCTGTTTCGAACGGCGTCCCAGCCGTAACTACGCTACCTATCTTAAAAATCATACAGAATTTGTAATATCCGGCCTGGACGCGATTGCTCGAATTGAAGATCCGCGCGTGATCAAGAAAATCCATTTCCTGCGAAGACGCACCACGGACGCACGAATTGCACAGGCATCTCAAAAGTGTATCGATGCTCTCGTCGCTTCTGCTGAGCAGATCCACTCCAGCAAAACGCTTTTAAGATCATCACAATCCAATACACCCGCCAAAGAGACCTTACTCCGAGCCGCTGGCATTGGCTCAACGACCTCGGCAGACGAACTGCTGCGCGCATCGGAAAGTGAATCGACTTGATTTTGAGAGAGCGCCCACTCGAAATGGGTTGATAAAACTCCGTCAAGATGAGAAAGATTGTGAATGAAAAAACCCCCACTCCAGCCGGAGTGGGGGTTTAATATATAATTTAGCTCAGGAAGCGGGAAAACATTTGATCGAGTGTTTGAGGTGATGCCGATTCTCGCAAAAAGGCGAGTTCATCCTGTACACTTACTTTGCCTTCTTTTTTATAGATGAGGCCGATAGGGAAACCCTCTTCGCGAAGCGCGAGTTCGAACGCTTTTAGCTTGTTCGTAGGATCATGGTCTTCCGGAACATCATAAGTGCGCTCTTTGTAGAACTCGTCTGTCTGGTCCTGATTGAAAGTAGGGCACGGGCTGAAAGCGTCGATCAGAGCGAACCCCTTGTGCTGAATCCCCTGAGTGAGTAAATCGGCGAGTTGATTTGGCTTATAGGAGAAACCGCGTGCCACAAAGGAGATATCATGGGCTATAGCCTGTACGATCGGATCGATAGGATCTTCCGTAGAGCCATACGGTGTGGTTTTCCAGCGTTTAGGATCCTGCTTACTCTGAAGTGATATGAGCGGGATAGTCGAAGTAGGCGAAACCTGCCCTTTCGTAAGGCCATAAACGTTGTTGTTCATGATCAGATAGGTAATATCCGGGTTGCGGCGTGCGCAATGCGGCAGATGACCCGCACCAATCGAGTAACCGTCGCCATCACCGCCGACCACAATCACGTTCAAATCCGGTCGGGCAAGTTTGATTCCTGTGGCAATCGGAAGCGCCCTGCCATGCACACCGTGAAAACCGTAGGTACTTACGAAACCGGGCAGACGGGAAGAACATCCGATACCCGAAACCACCACCGTTTTGTTGGGATCTAGATTGCATGCGGCCATCGCCTTATACAATGCATTCAAAACTCCGAAGTCGCCGCATCCGGCGCACCAGATCGGTTTGAGATCACTCTTATAGTCTTTTGGTTGAAATACCTGAACATTCTCAGTGGCCAAAGCCATTAAAAAATCTCCTTACCAGCATTTTTGGAATTCATGCCAAAAACGCAATGCTTGCTAATTAATTAAATATTTTATCTATCGGCCTGCCAGTGCAGTTATCTTTTGATAGAGCTCATTGGGGATGAAAGGCAGTCCTTCATCCTTGTGCAAAGTCTCAAATTCGAATCGCGTATTTACACGAATCCAGTTTGCGAACTGACCTGAAAAATTTAGTTCTGGAATGAGAATCGTCTTACATTTCGAAACAAACTGCTCAATCTGCTCCACTGGAAGCGGATTTAAAAGCCGTACCTGCATCTGTGCAACGCTGAATCCCTCATTGATTGCACGCTGAGAGGCTTCGCGAATGACGCCTTCTGTAGAACCGAATGCGATGATTCCCACATCCGTAGCCGCTATATCTTGCAGTACAGTCTCATCTCGTCCCACGAAATATCTGACATATTTCGCGCCTTCCTTGATTCGGCAGGTTTCAAGCTTACGAAATCGCTTCTCTTTTGATGCGGTAGCGAGTTCAGGAGTGTATCCAGGGTCCCCAGATTCGTCATGCTCGATGCCTGAGTTTACATACTGCGCACCAGGCATTCCGGGAATAGACATTGGTGAGATACCAGATGGAGTATCGAGGAAACGCATGTATCCGTGCTTTGCGACTTCTTCTTCATTCGGCTGGATACGATCTACAATTTCGAGTTTAGACAGATCGGGGTGCTCGATGGTGCTTTTCCGAGTTGCCAGCGCCTGGTCCGAAAGCAAAATTACCGGACATTGATACGCCTCAGCCAGATTAAATGCATCCACAGCAGTCCAGTAACAGTCTGTGACGCTGGTTGGCGCTATGACGATGCGTGGGCTCTCGTTATGCACTCCGTAAAGAGCAAGATTGAGGTCTCCCTGGCTCGTTTTGGTCGGCATTCCGGTGGATGCGCCTCCACGCTGAACATCCGCTATGACGACCGGCAGTTCGGATTGGCCAGCGAGATTGATCATCTCTACCATAAGGGATATTCCTGGCCCGGAGGAAGCGGTCATAGTTTTGACGCCCGCATAAGACGAACCAAGGCACATACCCAGCGCAGAAATCTCATCTTCGGCCTGCACTACCGAGCCGCCAAATCTCGGCAGCTCTTTAGCCAGAAACTCCATGATCTCTGTAGCAGGGGTTATCGGGTAACCGGAATAGAAGCGGCAGCCTGCGGAAATTGCGCCCATTGCCAGCATCTGATTTCCATTTAAAGTGAGGCGTTTCGGCATATCGAAGCGCGGATTAACCTTTGGCGCGCGCTTGCCGGTGCTTTCGATCTGCTCGGCGATGTGCCGGGCGCCGCTGTGCAGGGCCGAGATGTTCATCTCGACGATGGCTTCCCCTTTGCGCGCGAAAAGTTCTTTGACATACTGTTCCGCTGGTTCAAGCGGCGCATTAACGAGCCGCAGCAAAGCGCCAAGCCCAACGATATTTTTTGGAGGAGGCAGGCGCTTTAACTGTTCGGGAGTTACACGCGCACGAACAGCCTGTTTTTCCTGGCCCGCTAAAGTAGAAATTGGAAGCGCATACTCAGTTCGGCCCGCTTCAGGCACGGGAGTAAATACATCGCTGTCGTATACAAGAATTCCATTCTCGCGAAGTCCTTCGCCAAAAAGTGAAAAACCGTCATGATTCAGCGCAACGAAAACATCGACAGCATCCCCATGTGAGAGCGTCGTCGATTCAGTAGCTCGTATCTGATACATTACCGTCCCGCCTTTAATTTCAGCGGGGAACGTTTGAAAAGTGTAGATGTCCAGTCCCATTTGGACCAGCATCTGTACGGTGAGGTCTCCTAAGCTGACAACACCTTCGCCAGATTCACCTGCCAGCCGAAGCACAACATCGGTGGATGTTCGAGCAGAATCGGCAGCAGCATATTTTGTTTCTTGAGTCAAAATCTTCCCTCAATAGTAATTCTGATTAGTTTTATCGGAATACATAAATTATACCACAAGTTCCTCAGGCTTTGATCAGAACACCTTCGTTTCGGAAAAGCCTGGTGGCAATTATCAGCGCGATTCCCGCATAAACTGCGGAGGCTGCAAAGGCAATTACAATAAATCCTGGATCGTACGAACCGCTCAGAGCCTGTTTGATAATTATTGTTGCGTTTAAAATTGGAACCATTGCAATAGATCTTCCCACATCCGTGCCAATGAACATAGACGCCATTGCAGGCATCAGAACGACAATAAAGATCGGTGCAAGATAGGTCTGTGCTTCTTTTTGATTACGTGCAAACGTAGACACAGTCAGGAGGAGGCCGGCGAACAAAACTGCGAGCGGGATCATCACAAGAAGTGTAACGCCAATTGCTGCGGGGCTTAGATGCAGTCCGCCCTGCGAGAGCCAGGCAAATGCTTTCGACCGGCTTGTAAACGAGAAGATCAGGCCGGTGATGGAAAGAATGCTGCTCAGCAGGCATACCCCAACGACTGCCAAAAACTTCCCGATTACGATATCGCTGCGAGAGGCGGGAGATACCAGAAGGGTTTCAAGCGTCCCACGTTCTTTTTCACCTGCTACCTGGTCAAAAGCGGCATAGATCGATCCGCTGAATGCGGATACCACCAGAATATAGGGCAGCATCATGGAAAGTATGAATGTGCCCATACCTCCGCTCCCCGCAATCTGTTTCTCTGTGATCTGAAATGGTGTTGCATAGTCGCCTGGCAAGCCGTTGGAAATAAGACGCTGTTTTACATAGTGCTGCCCGATGAGGCTGAACGCCTGAGAAATTCTGCCCGATGCTGACTGCGACTCCTCTTTGCCCGGATCCTGCAGAATTTGTACGGGCACAGAGTTATGTTCCAGTAGGCTGTCCGCATGCGGCGGAAGAATTATCGCTGCCTGCCCTTTACGTTCTTTTACCCAGTTCTCGGCTTCGTTTTCCGATAGCTTTACTATCTTCAGATTTGGAATATTTTCAATGGCATGGCGCAGGATGGGCGCCTCGTCACCGCGCACGATTCCAACCGAGTAAGACTTAGTTTTTATTTTTTCAGTCTTACCGCTGATAAGATTTCCCATCAGAGCGAATAGCGCAGGAGTAATTATCAAAGGGGATATCACAACTGACATCACTGTCCGTCTATCTCGGAACACCTCGCGAAACTCTTTTTTAAGGATCGTGAGAACTCGGCTTTTTTTATGCCCACGGTCTATCAGTGGTTCGGAAGATTTAGTATTTGGACTGCTCACTCTTCATCCTCCTCACCGATAATTTTCAGAAAAACCTGCTCAAATACGTGTTTTCCTGTCTGAAGGCGCAGCTCCTCAAGCGTACCAATCGCAGCGACTTTGCCATTATAGATGATGGCGATTCGATCACAAAGCGCTTCCACTTCGCTCATAATATGCGTCGAGAACACCACTGTTCTGCCTTCATTGCGGCAGCGCTTAATAAAACGGATAATAGTTCGGGCGGTGACAACATCCAGTCCATTCGTAGGTTCATCGAAAAAAAGAACGGCCGGCTTATGGAGGATAGTTCGTGCAATGGAGACACGCTGTTTCTGACCGGTGGAGAGTTTATCACAACGACGGTCAGCAAACTCGTGCATATATAATTCGGTGAAGACTTCCTGAATCCGGGTCGCGATATCCGCAGCTTCGAGCCCGTAGAGCTCACCAAAGTAGGTCACCATTTCGCGTGCGGTAAGTCGTTCATACAGTGCAGTTGAGCCGGAGAGGTAGCCGATATTTTGACGAACCTGCTGAGACTGGGTTCGGATATCGTAGTCCGCAATAGTCGCGGTTCCACTAGTAGGTTCCAAAATTGTGGCGAGCATCCGAAGGGTGGTGGTTTTACCAGCGCCGTTTGGGCCCAGCAGACCGAAAATCTCGCCGGGTTTGCAGGAGAAACTAACTCCATCGGCGGCACGAACTTCGCCGCGTTTCTTGTCTTTGAAAATTTTTACCAGATTGGTTGCTTCGATCATTGATTCGTATTTTCACCTTGAAAAGTATAGCACAGAGAGGCAGAATTCTCCGTCCGATATCTGTCGGATGTAGTTCCGTATTTTTCATGGATGTAGTGGCGAAGTAATTCAAACCGGACTAGGATAGAGTTTCTTCAAGTTGCTGCCATTCAAATCTACACGCCAAATCCCACCGCCCATACGGAATATCAATGAATGACTGTCTGGAAGAAACCGCGGCTCTCTTGGCCGGCCTCCAGTATAGGTAACTTGTTTAACGCTTGATCCATCGGGATTCATCTTCCATAACTCAGAATGGTACTGATCAACTCCATCAGAAATAAAGAGGACCACCTTTCCATCTGGCGACACTGTAGGGTCTTGGTTATGTTGTCGGGACTTAGTAATCTGCTTCATCCTGTTGCTTATGATATCAATCTGATACAGGTGCTCTGTACCATCACCCATATCTCTGCTGACTATTACGTGTTTTCTATCAGATAAGAACGCTCCTGGGCTATACCAAATTGCTTTCTTATGTGTAACCTGATGGAATGGACCCAATGGAAGTGGTCCCGCCCAGACATCTGCATCGCTCCAAGCAGTATAACCGTAAGGACGTGGACGTTGCCGGCAATAGCGCGTGAAAGCTACCGTCTTTCCATCAGGGCTTAAGCTGGGGGAAGAATCAGAGAAAGAAGATACTATGAACGGTTGTAATTTACCATTTGCAAGATCAAAACGTTCGATTTGCTCCCGTGTTCCGTCCGTCCCGCCACTGAACAGGAGCCATTTGCCATTCGGGCTGCAGATAGGCTCGCCAACAGACTTCTTAAACTTGGCCGCAACACGTATAGCACCACTGGCTAGATCAAGCGCCTTAATAGCACACTCAGATTCAGTGCCTTCCGAAAAGTAGATCGTTTTGCCGTCTGGTGATGGAGCATATCCCCTAATGCTGCTTGTTTCAGTTTGATTTGCACAGGCCGAGAGCATTCCTATGCATATAATACAGCCCCAGAAACCGGCATACTTTAAACCAATATTTTTGCAGGAATGTATAGATATTATTCCTGGATATATCAAGTCGATTTTTTTCATTCTGGGACTTTTCCTGGGAGAGATTACGCCCGATATCTTAAAATCTTAAAGTAATGCAAGAGAATTGGAAGGAAATCTCGTATAGAGGAAGCTTACCATCATGCTGGAAATACGTTTTGAACGCGTTATGAGTTTCAGTATATATGGATATCGCAATAGGTGAGGGCACAATTCAAATATTTCTAACCACATGTGTTGTAATATTTTCTATCTGTTCTTCGACTGGTTGAAATAGATTGTTGTTAATCTGCTCTTTGAAGCAGGAAACAGGCGTTAATAACTGATCTGTATCCACCGGTGGAGGAATTGAGGCACGCAGGAGTGTCTGATGATACCTGTTATCTGTGCGGGCTTGTTCATGTGCGCGTAGACACTCCTGTGCCGCTGTTTGAACTCTTCGCGCATCCGAGTGTGTCGCTGAAATTCCGGCCAGCTTGCGGACGTAGGTGAGCGCTCTGGGATCGGCTGCCTATACATAGAACTGTAAGATCGATTCCGACATCGGAACATCGTCGGTCGACAGAGCCATACCACGCGGCGGATTGCTAACCTCTATCTCATATATAACCCGGATGAAAATAGGTATTCGCCTAGCGATGACCATGTAGTACTTGAAGCTCGTCACTTGCAGGGATCCTAACAGGATTCCTCAGTCGATCTAATTTGTTCTGGCATTAAATTGAAGGTCTAGGACAGAGGCTCGTGATTAAAATTCGTCAAAAATAAAGACGAAAATTTTTTGCTGTGAGTTTTGCTAATTGAATAACCTGAAGGTTAGACGTGAAAATGAATACGTGCAGATAAATTCATAAAACCTTATATACAAGAACTATGCAGGATATATAAGCACTATTCAGGATTCTTCATTAATAATATATCAGTTGCATGATAAAGGTGCAGACCTTTATAGAGTGCAGGCAGTTTGGAAATTGGATGCAGTGTTAGCACTTTATCCTGCAGATCGATTACATGGCTGAAATGATTTGTGAGCATGGAGAGCACTTGTTCGTCCGTTGTGCCCGATCGCTGAATTCCATGCGGCCAAAGCTGCATAACCACGGGAATATCCCTGTCCATCAGCGAGGATGCGCCCAGCATGGTGTACCACTCATGCCCCTGAACATCCAGCCATATTAAGCGAATATCGTCCTGAGGAATATTTAATGCTTCGAGCATCGTCTCCAAACGATGTACTTTCGCGTTTCCTCTTTGGGCAGTGGCTATTGCGGTTCCGCCGGCCATGCCTATTTTCGTGTAGCTGGGTGGCAGGAAGCGATGTTCACTAAAGCGAGCGGAATCCTGTTCGAGTTCCATCTCTCCATTGATGTCGGACAGCCCGTTCTGAAATGAAAAAATGCGGTTTTCGAACTCATTTAATTCAATATTGCGCTTAAGATAGCTGTAGTTGATGGGATCCGGTTCGAATGCCAGTGACTTGCCAAACGCATTTTCACGCATTAAAGTAACCGAAACCGTTCCGATTCCAGCGCCTGCATCTACCATCGTTCCGTTGATATCACCTACCGGATAGCCGTGCAGCTTTAACATCTTAACGGCGTTGCGAACAGTTTTGAGGCGGTACTCACGGAAAACGAATAAGCTTTTGCCGATAGATTCATCTTTTGAGCTGAAAGCTAGCCTGCCTTGCTGGGTATCGAGAATGTACTCATTTCGGTTAAGAAACTCGCTCATTTTCCAGAGCAGCGTGCGCGCGGCTGGAATCAATCCACCTCTAGGAGTGCTCTGTATATGATTGGACCGTAATTCTGCACTGCTCATGGGAAGCGCCTCCAGTAACTAAAACCCCAGTCGAATAATGATATCGAATAGCGATTTAAACGAATCATCGATTAATGAATAATCTTTGCATTATTCATGCCACTTGAACCATTCTTAAATAATCGTTTATAGACCGAAAATTCCGGTAGTTAAGCGGTACACAAGAACGGAGTTCGTGATAGACCGGAAAATACTATCCAGGGTAGGTCGATTATTCGCTATTTTCTCAGCTAAAACCTTCGTTGGGACTAAAATTACATCACCAGCATGGTACTCTTTCACCTTGTTCGCCGGTATCAGCCCTCCGCCCGCATGAATTATCACAATTCGGTCTTTAGCCGCATCCGGGGCAAATCCACCAACCTGCTCAACGTAGTAGTCCAGCGTCGCCCCTGGTTTGTACAGCACGCCGCGACCATTCACCACCGCTCCTACGACCTGTATCGTCGTGGGCTGTTCCGGTATTGTAATGGTGTCACCGTCTACGAGCAGAATATCATCCGATCCCGACGGCTTATGCAGCGCGTCCGGCAGATTGACTGCAATATTTCCGTTTGGCTGCAGATCGTTGGAGGTTAATACTCTAGGTTTAGAAACGAGTTCATGCTGAGACAGTTGAGAGGCCACCACCGCAGTTGCCGGGCTGTTTACACTGGCCGCGGAAGCTGGGCCAGCAGTATCTGCGGCAGCCGAGCCTAATGCCTTCAGACGTTCAATATCGGATTTTGCCTGTTCTCGTTTATATTGGCTGTCGTTTAATATATTGCTTAGCCTGCTGATGGTGTCGGCAAGATCACGCTGGCCAGTCGTTAACAGCAGGCCGGGATTTCTGAAGAACTCCGCACCATCCGGGAATGCTTCGGGACGCAATCCTCCCGCCTCGCGAATAGCATCGCTTAATCGCATCTGTTTGCTGGTGAGCGGAATAGCTCCAGGTTTATTGACTGCGCCTCGAACTACAATCAGCTGTACATGGTCGACAAATCCGCCCACTCCCTGCACCGTAACGACGTCGCCATCCTGCAAAACGATATCGTTGTCCGGCGGAGTCATTCTCTGTTGATCGAAATCGACCACTTTCGATTTGAGGCTGCTGTCGATACCGTCGATTATTTTGCGTGCATGTGTCACCACCGCTCTCGAACCTGCATTGGGCTTAAACCCGCCTGCCAGTGAAAGCAGATCGCTCAGTTTCATCTGGCTGCCGCGCGGATAGTTGCCCGGCGACACCACCTCACCAACTATGGAGACACTGTGCTCCGGAATGAAGCGCGCTTCTGTATTTTTATAAACAGCCAAGACATCGTTATCCTGAACCAGAAGATCGGCATCCTTATCGCCCCGAATTGCGTCCGAGAGGCGTACATATTGATAGTCGTAGGTTCCATCACCATGCTGATGCAGCAGATAGGCTCTATCGAGATAGGCATCCGGCGTAGGGCCGCCAACCATCAGCAATAGATTACTGACACGGGTATTCGAACTCAAATCATAAACGCCGGGTTTTTGGACCGCACCGGAGATGGTCACTTTCCTGAAACCAGACCAGGAAATCTCCTCACGTGTATAGACCTTGAGCCGATCCCAGCGGCTGAGAGGAATGTTATTTGCCGGATCACCCTGGAGCGCTTTTTCCAGATCAATCGTGATAAGTGTGGTGGAGTTGTCCGGATTCCATCGATGGATTTCCGCTTTTTGAAGATAAGCCTCAGAAAGCGGGCCGCGTGCCAGGCGAATGAGATCAGATACTTTCATGCCTGGTTCGAGCGCGTACTCGCTGGGCTGATCCACCGCACCTTCAATTGTGACCTTGTTTGCTATCGTCAATCGAAGTGAGAATATATCAACCGAGTCTCCATCATAGAGATGGAGATTTTTTATCTGATTGGT
>JBBRDM010000120.1:0-17063 GCA_038203935.1 Chthonomonadales bacterium | reverse complement strand
AGTGACGTTCTGTAGATCTTCGAATGATGATTTTCTGAACGGTCCACCCGATGCTGTCAAAAGGATACGTTCGATACTTTTTTCAGGTGATCCCTGCAGACATTGGAAAATTGCAGAGTGCTCACTATCAATCGGCAGTATCTTACATTTTTTTTCTTTAGCCAGGGCCATCGTCACTTCACCTGCCGCGACGAGTACCTCTTTACTTGCCAGTGCAATATCTTTTCCCGCGTGCAGCGCTGCATGCGTCGGAGCAATGCCGATCGCTCCCGCTACTGCAACCACTATCAGATCTGCATCAGGTAACGTCGATAGCGCCGACATGCCCTCTACACCGTAATGGACAGTTCTACCGGGCAGACGCTTTTGAAGTTCTGCTGCCTGATCAGCACTACCAATGGATACGTTGGAGACATTGTATTCGTTTGCCTGACGCTCCAGAAGATCAATATTATTATTGGCGGCTAAGCCTACAATTTGGAACCGGCCCGGCAGTCTGGCAGCCACATCGATGGCTTGAGTTCCAATAGAACCTGTCGACCCAAGTATTACCAGGCGTTTCATTGGCGAACAGTTCCTCTCCACTATAGTAAATAAATAACTGTTTTGATATTTTCAGAAATTGATTGAGCGGCGTTAAAATATGATGTGAGTTTGCATGCAGCATCTCGTTTCAAGCTTGTATGCTGCGACCCTGCGGCTGTAAATGCAATGATAATTCGCATTTATTGCACAAAATAGTTACTCAACCACTTTGCCAAATTTACGTATACGCTTCTGGTATTCTTGAATTGCGACAATGAGTGCATCTCGTCCGAAGTCCGGCCAGCATGTTGGTGTAACGTAAATCTCACTATATGCGGTTTCCCAAAGCAAAAAATTGGATAGGCGCAGCTCGCCGGCGGTGCGTATCAGGAGGTCAGGGTCAGGTAAATGAGGAAAGTATAAGTTATTCGAGATATCGCACTCGTCTATCTTCTCGGGGTCAAGCTCGCCGCTCTTGACTTTTTTCGCGAGCGTACGGACAGAATCGACAATTTCTGCTCGGCCGCCATAATTTATCGCCAGATGAAAAGTCATGCGATTGAAATGAGCCGTTCGTTTCATATCAGAAGCAAACTCTTCCTGAATTTCGGGAATCAGTTCATGAATTCTTCCAGAAAAAAGAACTCGAATTTCATTCTCTTCGAGTTCATCAATTTCCGCCTTCATCGCGAAGAGAATCAGGCCCATAAGCCCATCGACCTCTTCTTTTGGCCGCTGCCAGTTTTCTGATGAAAAGCCAAACACAGTCAGATACTTTACTCCAAGAGCATCGGCAGCATACACCGTACGCATCAGAGATCGATATCCCTCCCAATGCCCATCGATGCGCTCCAGTCCTTTTTCACGCGCCCAGCGTCCATTGCCATCCATTATAATGGCAATGTGTTCTGGAATTCGATCAGGGTCAATGCCCACTGCTTCCGCTGAGGCTCTGGTATCAGGCATATCGGCTCGCTATACTTCCATCATTTCGATCTCTTTAGTCTTGCACAGACCATCGATCTCGATTATATACTTATCCACGAGTTTCTGAACCTGTTCGGCTCCCCTCTTCTCATCATTTTCTGCGATTGGATTTTCCTTATCTTTACGAGCGGCCTGCAGTTTCTTTACCGAATCGTGACGCACATTTCTGACGGCCACACGTCCGGCTTCTGCCTTCTGGTGAACTATCTTGATCATCTCTTTTCGGCGGTCTTCATTCAGCGCTGGAATATTAAGACGAATTGCAGATCCATCGTTGTTCGGAGTGAGGTTCACGTCGGATTTCATAATTCCCTTTTCGATGGCAGCCAGTACGCCACGATCAAAAGGTGTAATCAGAAGCTGTCGCGCTTCCGGGACCGAAACAGCCGCGACCTGATTAAGGGGCAGCATGGAGCCATAAACTTCCACCTGTACATGTTCCAGGATTGCAGGGCTGGCTCGGCCGGTTCGAATCAAAGTGAATTCATGTCGGGCGGATTCAACGCATTTTTTCATGCGGTCTTCGGTTTCTTTGAGAAGTTCCGGTATCATAATTTAAAATTCCTTCCTGTATATCTGCTGCTCAGAGGCTGGAAGAGGATCAAACAGGCAGTTTTTTATTCCCGACGGTAGTACCGATTGGATCACCCAGCACCACCCTGCGAATATTGCCTGCTTCGGCAATATCAAATACCACTATCGGTATAGAGTACTCTTTACAGAAGGTGAACGCGGTCTGGTCCATAACGCGGAGATTGTTCTGAATGCACTCATCGTAACTCACGGTGATATGTTTCTTAGCATCGGAGAACTTGCGAGGATCCTTATCGTAAATTCCATCCACATTAGTCGCTTTGAGGACGGCATCTGCTCTAATCTCATTTGCTCGCAGCGCAGCAGCGGTATCGGTCGTGAAGAATGGATTTCCAGTACCGCCTGCGAGAACGACGATTCGTCCTTTTTCAAGATGACGAATAGCCCGCCTGCGAATAAAAGGTTCGGCCACTTCAGACATCGAAAGCGCACTCATCACCCTCGTCTGAACTCCGAGCTTTTCTAATGCATCCTGCATAGCCATACCGTTAATGACGGTGCCCAGCATACCCATGTAATCTGCCGCAGCACGTTCCATGCCAGCTTCCGCAGCACGTTCGCCTCGAATTATATTACCGGCGCCTATAACGATCGCAATCTCAACTCCCACTTCATGCGCTGCAACCACTTCACGCGCAATCTCTCGAATGGTGTTGTAGTTGAGACCAACTCTTTTTTCAGAGGATGGGGTCGGGGAGGCATTGGAGGTCACATTATCAGCAGCGAAAGCTTCACCCGAGAGTTTGAGAAGTACGCGCTTCCACTGAAGATTTGAGGAGCGGGAAGAGGTTTCCCCCTCCCCATTATCCATCCTCAAGCTAAATGGCAGTTCAGAATCGGACATTACTCAGCCTGTGCCTTGATATCACCCGAAGAATCTGCACCAGTACCCTGCCCAATCTCATAGCGCACATACTTTTTGAGTACCACGCCCTCTCCCGCCTCTTTAATGACCTGAGCGACGGATTTCTTGGGCTCTCGAAGCCATGCCTGATCTAAAAGGACATTTTCTTCATAAAACTTGCGCACACGCCCTTCGACAATTTTCTCAACGGCAGCTTCAGGTTTACCTTCGTTTTTGGCCTGAGTTGCGGCTATTTCTCGTTCATCGGCAAGAGTCTTCGCGGGCACCTCATCTCGGCTTAAGAATTTAGGTCGAAGCGCAGCAATCTGCATGGCAATCTCACGTCCCAGATTCTGAATAGCATCGCTTTTAGCAGCTTCCGGCGAGCCAGTTTCCAACTCCACGAGCACTCCAATTTTATCGTTAGATGGAATATGGACATAAGCGGAGATGGCTCCGTTCGGCCCGGTAGAGAGGAGCTCAAATCGTTTGAAAACAATATTTTCTCGTAATTTTGAAAAGATATCGTTGATCCGGTCTTTCACGATAACGCCAGGCTGTGCGGCTGAATCCTGGGTCAGTACGATATCCAAGGTTTCCCCTTTTTTATGCGCCACCTGGTGTGCAAGTTCTGCAGCCAAGGACTTAAAATCTTCGTTGCGGGCTACAAAGTCGGTCTCAGAATTGAGCTCGATAATCGCTCCGTCTCTGCCATCGATGAGCGCAACAGCAACCACACCTTCTGCAGCCACACGACCTGCTTTATCTTCCGCTTTCCCTTTGAATTTCGTTTTTAGAAATTTTACTGCCTCTTCAAAATCGCCGTCTGTTTCCTTGAGGGCTGCCTTACAGTCCATCATTCCAATATTTGTTCGCTCACGAAGTTTCATGACCATCGCAGCGGTAATCTCAGCCATATTATTCGACCTCTCTTATAAACATGGGGATGAGGAGGCATAACCATGCCTCCTCGAATTCCCCGATCTATTCTATTCGTATCTTTATAGAGTTCAGACTTCGGCCGCAGCGCTCGTCAGCTCTTCATCGTCCGCACCCATGCGAGAATATTCATCCTCTACACCGGGAGCAAGCACCACGTCTGACCCTATTTCGAGCACAGCAGGCATCTCAAACTCGATGGGAGTTTCAGCTGCATCGGCATCAGGCTTGTCGAGAACTGTCTCTTCTGATTCAGATGCCGCACCGCCTCCAGCTGCCTCTTCTTCCGCATCCCATTCCGCCTGCTTGATTTCAGCAATCGCGTCTGCAATTTTGCCAGTCACTAATTTAATAGCGCGGATTGCATCATCGTTACCAGGGATAACAAAATCGACGACATCGGGATCGCAATTTGTATCCACAAGCGCTACGATCGGAATCTCAAGTCGGCGGGCTTCTGCGACAGCAATATGCTCTTTTTTCAGATCGACTATGACAAGACAATCCGGCAGCGATGGCATATTTTTGATTCCGCCGAGATACCGTTCCAGTTTATCGCGCTCTTCCAATAAAAGCAGCGCTTCTTTTTTGGTAAGGCGGTCGAGCACACCTGTTTCCTGCATCGAATTCAGTTCAGCAAGACGCTTAATTCGGTCTCTAATTGTGCGGAAGTTTGTGAGCATACCACCCAGCCAGCGCTGGTTGATATAGTACTGCCGGCATCGATCAGCAGATTCTTGAATAGCTTCCTGAGCCTGCTTTTTGGTTCCGACAAAGAGCACTTTGCCGCCGCCAGCAACTACTTCCTGAACAAATTTCTGTGCATCATCAAAAAGCTTTAATGTCTGATGGAGATCTATAATGTAGATTCCGTTACGAGCGCCATAAATATAGCGCTTCATTTTGGGGTTCCAGCGCCTGGTCTGATGACCAAAATGGACTCCTGCTTCGAGGAGCTCTTTCATGGATAGTGAAGCCAAATAAATACCTCCGGGTTATTTCAGACGAAACTGTTTAAATTCCAGTTCACGTCTCCTCCTGGTGCATCCTATGAAGAGAATAGAGCGCTTATACTCCACCCGTCTCTCCATCCGCCGCCAGTGTGTATTGCGCACACCTTGTACGCATAGATACATTCGTGTAATAGTGAGGACTAAGCCGTGATAGTGTACCTCACAATGGACTCAAAATCAAGAGTAATGCATCTAAGGTTCACGGATATAATTCTCAGCTAATTGAAGAAAATAGCGATGGAATCTGGTTTCCATGATAAGTTCGGGGTGGAATGCAGTTCCCACAAGGCTGCCTTGTTTCACTCCCACAATTCTGCCTTCGTAACGGGCAATTTCCGTAACAGTGCTGCTCATTTCTACAACATAGGGCGCCCGTATAAATACGCCCCTGACATTTTCTGAAGAAATAGTATCTTCAAGGCGGCACTCTATATCTGCTTCAAAACTATCAATCTGTCGGCCAAACGCGTTTCGAGCGACTGTAATATCAAGCAGCTTCAGGCTAGGCTGGTCAGGCCTGTCTTGTATCGTTGCAGCCATTAATATCAATCCGGCACAAGTGCCATAAACGGGCATACCTTCGATTGCACGGCGCTGTATCGCACTATCTAATCCTTCCCTCTCCATTAGGATCGAAATGGTAGTACTCTCTCCGCCAGGCAAAATAAGCCCGCTAACCTGCGAAAGATGGACACAAGTTCTCACTTCAACCACTTCTGCACCTAGATCAGAGAGTATTTTTTCATGCGCTTCAAAATCTCCCTGAAGCGCCAGTACACCTATTTTCAGCATGCTCAAAAAAAATCTCCCAGGTTATCGAAGGTTTCTGCCAAACTCCTATAAAATAAAAGATAAATTCTATAATCTATGTTCTAATACTCTACTAATTCAAGCATATTTTGCAGCTATTTCAATCAAAACAGGTTTGGTCATGTCACAATAACATATAATTATACGTAATTGTATATGGATGAATCTAAATTTTAATGGAGATACGAAGATGCTCAGTCGAACGATTAGCGGAGCGGCATTTATAAGCGCATGCGTGTTCAGCACTTTCATCATCAGTCCTGGATTGGCGCAGTCCAATTCTCGTCGATCAAATTCAAATACGCATCAGCAAACCAACATTTCAAATTTCGGTGATTTTTCGCCGTCTTTTGATTTTGATCCATATGGATGGCTGAACCAATCGACCAATGGCCGAGTTATCCCCTGGAATTTTAATTTTACTCCTAATCCATCTTTAAAAAACTATCCTGGATATTCAGTGCTGCCACCCAATGTCCATCTCAACGATAAATATTCGGTATATGGACCATTGGCTCCCAATTCTGGGCGGTCCAGCGGCCGTACCCCATCAATACTCGGATCTCCAAATGTTGTAAATAGACGCGGAAATGATCTGATTTATGGTGGTTCCATCAACAGCGAACCGCCCGTGGTTACCATGCCAAACGGAGACATTATTTATGGTGGCAACGAGTCGGCTCAGCGCTCCCGGGCTGCTATCAACACAGGCAAAAATTTACCTGACGAACTTTTTAACTTCCGGCACAAAACAGCCGGTATATCGAGAGATGAAAACGGTTCGATAGTCCTTCGCAGAAGACGCGGATACAACCCATACATTGTTTCTCCCAGAGATAGATATCGCAGGACATTTGTATATTTTGGGTGGGACAGCGGATTTTTCCCCGGCGACTGGGCTTACTATCCGCTGTATTATCCGGTATACGAGCCTGGCCTTTCTGTCTATTCACCTTATGCAAATTATGATGGCGTGGCTCCAGGCTGGATAAGCATCAATGGGATATACATTATGCCGCCTCCAGTTGTCTATCTACCGCAGCCCATCTACGCTCCCACGGGCGAATATAATGGCTGGGCAGCAGACGATACAGACAGCTACTACTTGAATCAGAATAAAGATGAAAATGGCAATAGAATCAGCAGCCCCGATCCGATAAATTCTGAATTGGAATCAGCGATGAGTGATATCCGGCAGGCTTGGGAAAACAAAAATATTTCCCTCCTGGAAAAACATGTTAAAAAGGCTGATAAAATTGCAGTCACATTAAGGGGAAAATATCAGTATTCCCTCGACTCGGGTGACTATCTGGACATGACCAAAGACGCATTCCGGACTACAAAGACGGTTAATTTTGCTCTGGAAAACCCTGTACGAAAAGAAAATGGAATATATGTGGTTACGGGCCGCCATGTCTATATCGATAAAAATGGCAGCCAGCGCGCGGTTTTCCTGAGTTATCTTTTCGAAAAGACCGATAATGTGTACTACATAACACAGGTCGGTACTGCTCCCGATCGGACCGGAGAGTAAGGGAAGCGGCGGGAGGTTTGAAGTACCGCTGCCTCCCGCAGCAATATGTCAAGGCCATTAGTAATCGGCAACGGAAATATGCTTGTAGCGATGGATCAGGATCTGTCTATACGAGATCTTACCTTTCCTTATGTGGGACTGCACAATCACGTCAGTGGAAATTACTGTAGAATTGGTGTTTGGACTGAAAATAGATTCGCCTGGCTTAGCGATCATAACTGGCGGCGATCACTCCATTACGAAGCCGACACCCTCATAACGAATGCTGTTTTCACTAATGATGAACTTGGAATTATCCTGACAGTGTCCGACTGTGTCTGCCATCAGCATAACATCCTCCTGCGCGATTTTAAGATAACCTCAGCCTGCCCTCACCCGAGAGAAATTCGCCTCTTTTTATCACATAGTTTCCATATTGCAGAAACTGATATCGGCGACACTGCTTTCTTTAATCCTTTTGTAGACTCGATGGTCCACTATAAAAGGGACAACTATTTCCTGATATCAGGCACCACTGCATTGGAAGGAATTTACCAGTACACAACGGGAGTGTTTGGTTTCAATGGGTCGGAAGGCACCTGGCGAGATGCCGAAGACGGCGAGCTGAGTATGAACCCTGTTCAGCAAGGTTCAGTAGATTCTACCATCAGTTTTAGAGGCATTGTTCATCCGGGAGAGACGGCGTCCATCCGGGCATGGATTTGTGCCGGCCACACCCTTGCAGAGGTCACTCATCTTCATTACAAGGTAATCAATCTGGGATTTGATTCTCTCAGGCAGCACACGCGCAGCTACTGGACAGCCTGGGCAAAAAATGAAATCATTGCAGATCGGCTGAACCAACTTCCATCACGACTGGTAGCGCTTTTTCGAAAAAGCCTCCTGATAATCCGCACTCAAATCGATAATCGAGGCGCGATCATGGCTGCGAATGATTCCGATATCATGTCGTCCATAAGAGCTAATTACTCTTATATGTGGCCGAGAGACGGCGCTTTGGTGGCAGCTTCGCTCGATCGGCTCGGCTACCAGGATATTACACGGCGGTTCTTCGAGTTTTGCAAGAAAGCCCTGCCAGGCGACCGCGCTGCACTGATGCATAAATATAGTGCGGACGGATCTTGGGGCGCCAGTTGGCATCCCTGGATCGTAGGCGACCACAACGAAGTGCCTTTCCAGCAGGACAGTTCCGCACTGGTAGTCTACGCGCTTTGGAAACATTTTGAGATGCACAACGATTTAGAATATATCGAGCATCTTTATGATGATTTCATTGTTCCTGCATGTAATTTCATGGTCCGCTATCGCGATCCAGAAACACATCTGCCGCTTCCATCTTACGATTTATGGGAAGAGAGAAGAGGAGTGCATGCCTACACCTGTGGAACCGTATACGGAGCTCTCATTGCTGCGGGGAAATTCGCTGCTCTATTCAATGATGAGCGATCGGAAAACTACCTCGCAGCCGCAGTAGAGCTGAAGGAAGGCATCGAAACGCATCTATGGTGCGCTGAACACCAGCGATTTGCAAGACGCCTGGTACCTATGGAAGGTGGCAAATACGAAAAAGATATGAATATGGATTCTGCAATTTATGCTCTATTTGCTTTCGGAGCACTGCCTGCGAACGATCCTAAAATAAAATCCAGCCTCGATCAGATATTTAAGAGGCTGCATGTGCATACACACATCGGCGGCACGGCTAGATATGAAAAAGATTACTACTTCAATGTTTCGGAGGATTTCGACCCTGTGCCTGGTAATCCATGGATAATCTGTACTCTTTGGGAGGCACAATACCGGATTGCGCTTTCAAACAGCATGAGCGATCTAGAATATCCCCTTTCACTGCTCAATTGGACAGCCGACAGAGCATGCGAGAGCGGTGTGCTTCCAGAACAGATAGACCCATACAGTGGAAGGCACCTATCGGTATCTCCGCTTACCTGGAGCCATGCAGAATATGTTTCGACCTGCCTTCAATACCTCGACCGTATGGATCAGTTAAAATAGATTCATCATTTAGAACTCGAATGTGAAGCAGGAATAGTGGCATTCTGTATAGAATGTTTTTTTTATTCATGACTCCCCGTATGAATCGAGGTTCAGGATGAATGCCGCGAATCCAGATTCACATACAATCTCCTGGTGTGCCAGCCTGCCCGAAACCGAAAATCGGATTATGCTGGATATCGAAATTGCGGAAATTCAATCTGAAATAGATGGATTCAGCCGTAAAATAACTGTGGCTGTGGCCATACCTCCTGTGGTTTTCTGTCTGATTTTTCTGTTATATCGAAATTTACCAGCAGATGGAAATTTCAGCCAGGATTCACTGCTCACGATAACTTCGATTTCCACCATTGCCTTGATGATACCCATCGAAATTGTATTTATAAGAGACTGTTTAATTCGTTCTAAGGGATTAAAAGCCGATCTTAACGTGGGAATAGTGCGCCGGTTTGAGGGCGAGTTAAAGTCAATAGATCCAATCGACCATACACAGGCCTACCTGCTGACGCGATCTTTCCTGCGACCAGACCTGGATGCCATACAAGAGATCGAGCTGCTTCCAGCGACACTGCGTCTGTATAAGGTAAATGGCCAGAAGATACGCTGGTGGAAAGCAGCCTCTGTGGAGCAGACTGCCTTACTTCCAGAAATTGCAGATATTGCTGCTCAGTGGCTTGAGCCCGTCGGAGAGTCTGAAGAGGGTGTACTTTTTGCTGGTAAGAGAGCGCTTTCACAGCCGGAACTCACCGAGCTGGGTATAAAACAGAGACGGATGTGGCTGAAATATGCAGTACCCGCAATTCTGCTGACACTTTTGTTTTTTTTGGGACTATCTTCCTGGGACTCCAAAAGCAATCCACTTTCGCTAAGCAGAAAAGTGCGGTTAGCGGTAATCGGAGTATTGGCGCTAACAAACGATGTTTTATTTATCAGCAGCGCTGTTCGAGCTTACAAAATCAGTCAGGATAAAGCCCAGGCATCCATCATTATTGTTCGCCGTCCACTGGGGCCGGATGAAAAACGATCCAATGATTCTGCAGAATCAGAATTTAGATCTTACGAATTTTTGCCCATATCCCGCATGTTATGGACTGAAGAAGGCCTGCCGGCAAATTGGCGTCGTCTAAGGCTTTAGTTTACACGATGCTGTTTAAACATCGAGGCCTGCACCGTCCCTATATTTTTGGAGGGGAAAACTTGGAAGCCTCATCAAGCGTGGTAGGCGGAACTACTGTCCCATCCTCTATCATTTTAGTGAGTTTATCGAGATTAGTAAGCACCTCGGCTGGAATATCTTTTTTGGTGTACTTCATTTCAGACAGCCCCACTCCTCCCGATTTGAGATCGTAAAGCTGCTTTCCGGAGACGAATTTTCCTTCTTTCACACGCTTAATGGTATCGAGCACCGCATTATCAAGCCGTTTTAGAACGCTCGTCAGAACCCTGCCGGGAGCAATGCTGTCTTGATCCTGATCTACTCCGATGGCGTAGAATCCGTCTCCTTTTTCCTTCGCAGCTTCGATCACGCCAAGACCGGCTTTTCCAGCCGCCTGGAAAACTATATCGGCGCCGTTTGCAAACTCCTGCTGCGCCTGGCTTTTGCCCTTACTGACATCGTCCCAGTCCCCCGTGTAGCTTGAGAGCACTTTAATATCTGGTTTAGCAGTAATTGCGCCTGCGCGATATCCCGCCTCAAATTTCTTAATCAGGGCTATTTCCTGGCCTCCGACAAAACCGATACACTTCGTTTTACTCACTGATGCAGCCAGGAAGCCAGCGAGAAAAGTTGCCTGTTCCTCTTTAAATTGAAGGGAAGCGCAGTTCGGACGCTCTGGAGCATTTCCATCTACAATCGCAAATTTAACATTTTGAAACTGCGCTGAAACATCTTTAACCGCATCTTCCATAAGATAGCCCACGGCGAAAACAATATCGTAGTTTTGGGATGCGAAAAGTGTGAGATTATTTTTGTAATCAGAAGCATTCTGGGCGCTTACAAATTTCCCTTCGGTGCCAAGCTGTTTTTCAGCCATCTGCAGGCCCTGCCAGGCTGCGGAGTTGAACGACTTATCGTCCACCCCGCCAATATCCAGGGCAAGAGCCGCCCGCACAGTAGATTTTGGGCCACCGGTAGCAGAAGGCGTAGTTGTGTTATTCACCTCAGGCTTAGGCGCTCCACATCCAATCAGTACTGACAAAGCGCTGAACAGTAATGCGGTTTCAATCTTGAACGATGCTCTCATGGTTAAGTTTCCTACTTCCGCATTTTATGAATTGCTTCACCTTTTACGTCCAGAGCAGCTTCGCCCATCGCTTCCGAAAGAGTCGGGTGCGCGTGTATATTCGTCATCAATTCTTCAACCGTCGCCTCAAGTTTGATAGCAATCACCGCTTCGTGAATCATCTCAGTCGCGTAGGGTCCTATAATGTGAACACCAAGCAGTTCCCCATATTTCTTTTCCGAGACCACTTTTATAAATCCATCCTGCTCGTTTAGAGCCATTGCTCTGCCGAGCGGACGGAATGGGAATCGTCCGGTCTGGACATCGTAACCTTGCGCTCTCGCCTCTTCTTCGCTCAGCCCGACGGAAGCCACTTCAGGCACGGTGTAAATTGGCGCAGGAACTGCCCGATAGTCCATCCTCACCGTGTGCCCCATTGCATTTTCCGCTGCAACAATTCCCATGTGCGAGGCGAGGTGGGCGAGCAGCAACTTGCCCGTTACATCGCCAATCGCGTAGATGCTTGGTATGTTGGTGCGCAGATGCTCATCGACTTCGATTCCTCTTCGAGAAGTGGTGACTCCCGCTGCTTCCAAGCCAAGGCCATCGAAATACGCTTTGCGCCCCGCGCCAACCAGAATAACATCACACTCGATTATGGAATTTCCGCCTTTATCATCCTCGACCGTGACCAATCTTTTATTCGCTTTATGCTCGACCTTCACCACTTTGGAAGATATATGGAATTTGATTCCCTGCCTGGTCATCAGTTTTCGCAGTTCTGCTCCAATTTCACGATCTCCCAGCGGCAGCACTTCCGGCGCTATCTCAACCAGGTCGACTTCCGCACCCAGATTTCGGTATACATAGGCGAATTCTAAGCCGACTGCGCCCGCCCCAATGACAACCATTTTCTTGGGGCAATCTTTGGCGTATACCGCTTCGTCGCTCGTCCATATTCCATTCGAACTTGTACCGCGAGCATCGGCAGGATTTCTTTCCAGGCCAGCCACAGGCGGCATGATCGGAACAGAACCAGTGGCGATAATTATACTTTTAGTAGTGATGGTCTCTTTCTTACCATCTGCACCGGTAACTTCCACGCTGTTTGGGCCGGTTATTTTGCCAGCGCCAACCACAGAACGCACATGATTACTTTTCAGCAGAGCGCCTACTCCACCGCGAAGTGTAGTCACAACCTTTTGTTTGCGATCCATCATTTTGGTGAAGTCGAAACCTATTTCACCTTTAATAAGCACGCCCATGGCATCCGCAGTTTTAACATGGTGAAGCCGTTCTACGCTGGCAATCAGCGCTTTCGTTGGGATACATCCCCAGTTTAAACAGGTGCCACCCCATTCGGATGCTTCTTTCTCGACACACACGATTCGCGCGCCAAGCTGAGCGGCTCGTATTGCGGAGACATAGCCTCCTGGGCCAGAACCGATTACAATCACATCGGCGTCAAATTCTCCCGTTGGGGACATGCTGTGCTGCTCCTCTGGGTGGGGCATTAAAAGTCGCTCCACCACTTCATTAAGTTGATTATCTTCTATTATTTGTGAACCCATGGATTCTCTTGGAGATCTCGTAGGCATTGCTACAGTATTGCTAATCTGAACATTTTTGCCGGTTTGAGTCGTCAAATGATTGACTCGATCGTTTTCATGCACGATTTGAGGGGGTTTGCATGCATTTTTTTCTTCGCTCAAGCGGGCGCCTCCATACTATACTCCTCAGGCTATGAGCTGCACTTCGAATTAACGGACGAGTTTTTCATAGAGGGTTAGAGTGGTATAATAACTGTACTTTACTCAAGACAAAAGTATAGCATATGGAATAGTTATCGTCAATTCCTAAAAATCGAACAAATATGGAATACCTAAACAGGTATTAATCATAACATTTTTTTAACTTTTGTATTTCTGCCTGGCCGCAGATATATTTCAACGCTTAGAGAAGCGATTAAAAAAGGTCAAGTTTCAGAAGAAGGATTACGCCAGAATGCATGAAGAGACAGCCCCGCAAGGTGAAATATCTCTTAGAGATTATATTGATCTGCTTCGCCGACGTAAAGCAATTGTCTTTACAACTTTTGTGACCATCACGCTTATTGGTGCAATCGTTGCTTATAAACTTCATCCCTGGTATCGGAGTGAAGCCTCGCTGCTGATAGATCAGGCGAACGAAAAGATTGTCTCCCAGAAAACCGATCCGCTCGAATCGCTTCAGGGCGGCTCTTCTCGCTATCTGAATACTCAGACTAAAGTTTTGATGATTCAGCCTCTGCTCGAGCAGGCGGTTATGAATAGTCTGGACATTTACAAAGACCCGGGTGAGCAAGATGATAATATAGCGAACAAAAAACTCATCGATAAAACGAAAAAAGAGAACAAAGATAACTCTGAATCTCTTGATGATACAGATCTGCAGGATGATGTGCCAGCAGTACCGAAACCAGATCCCATTCGGGATCTGCTGAAGCATAATCCATTTTACCGGAGTGGAAGATCTATTTCTACCAATTCAATAAAGATTCTTACTCCAGATATTGATGACAAAGTGGATATTATTCCCGTGGCGGTCGAAGCGCTTGATCCGTACGCGGCACAGATCGTTGCGGAAAATCTTATGAAGCTCTATATCAAACACGATACTGAAGCGAGTAAGAGTCAGCTGCAAGCTGCGATAGATTATGCAAAAGCACAGTCTAAGAAAGCACAAGATGATTGGACCGAAGTTGCAGATAAAGTCAAAGATTTTAAGAAAAATTCAAAGATGTATGACTATAATACGCAGCTCGATGCCTTGAATCAGGGATTGGCAAGTCTTGAAGAAACCGATCATCAGACAGAAACGGATATCCAGGGTAAGCGTGCGACAATTGCAGCCTCCCTCGCAAACCTTAAAAGAATGCCATCCAATTTAACCGCAACGGAGATGACGACGAATCCAGCCATAGCGAAACTTTCGGCAGAAGTGAGTGATCTGCAGGCGCAGCTTCAGGCGAAACTCGAGTATTTGAAACCATCTCACCCAACTATTAAATCGCTGAGTGCACAGATTGACAGCCTGCAGTCTCAGTTAAAAGAACTCCCGGCAAATATTCCTACAAAAACGGTGAGAACAAATCCTGATCTTGACGATACCAAATCTCAGCTTTTCGTCCTGAATGCACAGGTTAAACAGAAAGAAGCCCAGCTGTCTTCCATCAGGGTTCAGGAAGTTAAACTACTCGATAAAATTACGGAACTGGGTAAAAACTCTTTTAAAAGCGACAGACTATTTCAGAAAATGGATCTCAAACAGGAAAGATATCGCTTTCTTCAGGGAAAACTTGCTGACTTGAAACTCGAGCAGCAGTCTCGCACATCGCCTATTTCCATACTGACGCATGCGACTTACAATCCGACACCAATCCGGCCAAAGAAGTTCCAGATCGTACTTTTTTCCTCGCTTGCTGGACTGCTGATTGGAATATGTCTTGCGATGCTGAAAGAGTTCGTTGATGATAGAGTCAACTCTGTGGATGATGCGCGTAAGCTGCTCCCGGGCCTCTCTGTTCTCGGCGTCATTCCCAGAATCGACAGTGAGAATATGCGGCTGCTGACGGCACGTATCAACGGCGATGATAAACTTGCCGCTGACAAACGAATATCAGTGCTGGAAAGCTTCCGAAAACTGCGCTCCAATGTGAAATTTGCCGCTCTCGGTGAGCCGCTGCAAACCATCATGGTTACCAGTACCAAACCTGGCGAAGGCAAATCGACCACTGCAGTGAACCTGGCTGTGGCGATGGCTATGGATAATAAGAAAGTAATCCTGGTAGATATCGATCTCAGGCTTCCCACTATTCACGATAAATTCGGAATTCGCAATACCACGGGTTTAACGAAACTCCTGGATGGAACTGTCGAAGTGGAAGATATAGATTCTGTGATGCGTGATGTCGAGATCGAGCATCCGTATGCTGCGCATGAAACAATTCATCTAAAGGTACTGACTGCCGGTCCCGAGCCGCCGAACCCGACAGAAATGCTGAACTCACGCAGAATGGAAGAGATACAGGAAGCTCTCAAAGAGCGCGCAGACATCGTAGTTTTCGACAGCCCTCCGACTTTGAGCGTTGCCGATGCGCAGGTGATGGCGACTACGGTCGATGGCGTACTCTATGTTATACATATTGGTAATCATGCCAAACAGTCGTCAGGCAACTGGTTCAAACAGGCTTCAAAATTCGGTCAAGATCTTGTTGAAAATACAGCGAATATCTTCACTCCAAAAAATCGGAAAAAAAACAAAATGCGAAACGAAGCGCTCAGCAAACAGCAGCTCAAACACGGGCATGAACTGCTTATGCAGGCTCAGGCAAGAGTGCTGGGTGTCGTCCTGAATAAATATGAGCCGGAGAGCAGAAACGATTACTACGGATACTATGGATACTACGGTGGAGGAACTTACGGGAACTACGGCGGCTACAAAGCGACCCGAGGTGATATCGCCAATGGAAACGGTAACGGCAGCGGTAAGGGGCACATCAATGCTTCCGCAAATCCGTGGGATGATATCGAATCTGTAGAATCTAAGACGCCACGGTCTGCCATAGCCTCCGCTGCGAAGCCAGACACACGGCCTGATACCACATCCAGTAATGGGCATAAATCAGATTCGTTAGATTCTGACAAGGAGTAGTTAGGTAATGAAAGTGTTATATTCAATATTAAACTTAACTGGCTCAGGCAGTCCAATTGATCGCAGAATTACCATATTCAGACCTATGTTGGCTTTGATTTTGATTCTGGCGTTTACGTGGAGCATGCCCACAATAAGCAGATCGGATCCGCCAGCACAGGAGCCGAAGGATCAATCTGTTGTGCTGAGTACGGATTACACTATCGGGGTAGACGATATTATCACCGTCAAATCGGTTGGTCAATCGGAAATTGATGATACCGTTACGGTGCTATCCGATGGTACGATACATATCACCGGAATTACCGATGATATTAAAGCAGAAGGCCTGACCCTCGCACAACTAAAAACTAAAATCACCAAAGGGCTGGAGCGGCTCTACAATAATCTAGAACTATCGGTAGCGATACGGGAAAGCCACTCGAGAATGGTTACCGTTATCGGCACCAAACTGAGCGGACAGTTTCCGCTTCGTAAAGGAATGCGTGTATCTGGCCTTATTGCACTGGGTGGAGGATTGCCAACTAAAACGCAGCTGGTAACGGGCAGTCTGCTGAGAGATTTCAAGAATATCAAACTTGATATTATGAAGATCGCAGGCCAATCACCGGATTCTGATGCTGATCTTCCACTTAAAGCAGGCGATACGCTCATTTTAAATGCGAACGAGGAGCCACCAATACCAGTCTACAGCGTCATAGGAGCGGTACTCAAGCCGGGTAACTTCCCGCTGCCGATCGACGGAAGCTCTGTAACGATTGCGCATGCTATCGCAGAATCAGGCGGCACTCTTGACCGGGCCTCGTTATCTAGCGTAACAATACAGCGAGGTAGCTCCAAAACAGTTCTAAATCTCTATCCGCTTTTAATCGAGGGCAAGCCAGACAACG